>JAKPAQ010000266.1 GCA_029779385.1 Actinomycetes bacterium
GATACGAGTCAGGTTGTAGCGATCGATCACCGACTTGTAGGCGGCCTTGAGCGAAGCAGCGCTCGAGCACTTCGCGGCAACCTCTGTACCTGCGGCACCTCCGAAGCTGACGGCAACTTGGCCACCAGCGGCCTGCAGGTCGCTGATCGTCTTGTTCATCGCATCGATCTGGCTGCCAGTCGAACTCGGCGACAGGGACGTGTATCCGCCCCAGGCGGGCGAACAATCACCTGGTGAGGTGATGAATGCCGCGGTGTAGGACGTGATTCCGGTGGCCGCTTTTGCTGCCATCAGGTCTGGGGTTGGCCAGTTGGATAGGTCGGCGTACGGGGCAACTTTGAAGTTGGCCGGAAGCGGTACGGGTGCCGGTGCCGTGGGGGTTGGTGTCGGTGTTGGGGTTGGTGTCGGGGTTGGTGTCGGAGTTGGTGTTGGCGTAGGGGTTGGGATCGGAGTTGGCGATCCTCCACCGACTGCACAGGTGCGAGCCCCTGCCGACGTTGTTGCTGCGCACGTTGTCGGATTCGCTGGGACCGACGCGTAATTGGCAGTGAGCCCAAACGTTGCGGTCGCACCCGTTGCTAACGATCCATTCCAGGCCTCATTTGAAACGATCAAGTGCGTTGGCGTGGACTGATTAATCCCACTCCACACTGATCCCGGGTTCAATCCCCAAGGGACATCGACCTTCCAGGAACTGATCGCCGGGCCGTTGTTCTTGACGGTGACGTTGTATGTGCCGCCACCACCCCCCGAACTTGAGGTGTACGACAAGCTGATCCCGGCGGTCGGGTTCGGGGTCGGCGTTGGAGTCGGCGTCGGAGTCGGCGTCGGCGTCGGCGTGGGGGTCGGCGTCGGGGTTGGCGTCGGCGTGGGAGTCGGGGTTGGCGTGGGAGTCGGAGTGACCCCCGGGATCGTGCAAGTGGTGCCTGCCACCGCGCAGCCACTCGGGGTCAGCGCCGCCCCTGTTGTTCGTGACGCATTAAGCCCAAAAGTGGCAGATGCCCCAGGTGCGAGTGCGGTCGCCCAAGAGGGCGCAGTCGTCCGGAATCCGGCCGGGTTGTTAGGAATTGCCGACTTGGTGCCATTCCACAAATCCGTCACCTTGTTAGTGGTGAAGAGATCAATCGTCCATGGGTCAAGCGTTGAGGTGGTTCGGTTGGTAATAGTCGCGGTTGCCTGAAATCCGGAGCCCCAGTCATTGTCGACATGCCACTGCAGTTCGACACCGGTGGTGACGGCAGCATCGGCGGGCGCACCAATCATCGCTGCGCCGAGGATCCCGACGGCCGACACCACCCCCACAGCAAGAGCGGGGCCACGGCGAAGCGAGCCAAATAT
>JAKPAQ010000285.1 GCA_029779385.1 Actinomycetes bacterium
GATACCTGGCGCGCTTCTTCTCTGACAGGTCAGGCCATGCAGTTGTGATGCGTTCGGCGAGTTGATCGACGGTTCCGGCCCAGCATCCAGCTTGGACGTAATGCCCAGTTGTGTCGTCGGCCCTTGTGCGGCAGATGGTGACGGTTCGATCTTCGGAGCCGACCGGTCCTATCAGGAGGTAGTGCCGGGTCTTTGACACCCGAGCGTCGCCGGACACCTGAGCGTTGCCGGACACCTGAGCGTTGCCGTACACCCAAGCGTCGCCGGACACCCCAGCGTTGCCGTACACCCACGCGTCGCCGGACACCCAAGCGTTGCCGGACTGGTCGAGGTTGTTCTCACCCTCCACCCATCCGCCTAGTTGCCCAGCGGCAACAGTTGTCCCGATGGCAATCAGCGCGCGAATGCGGCGCAGGGTGACCCCGTAGACGACTTTGGTTTCGTCGGTCAGTTCGTACTTGTTACTCATGGAGTGCCACCTTCGGTTTCGTTGCGGTTGCTAACCGACGCTGAAGGTCGGCCTTCTCGGCTAGTGCGGCATCACGCTGGGCGAATGCGTCACGCATCGCGGCGTGTACGGATTCCACGGCGACGTGGGCGGCTATCAGTTCCTGGCCGATCCGTTGCGCCGTGTGGTGACGTGCATCGGCCACGGCGGCGTTGTGGGATGCGTCGTGGCGGTACATGTCGCGTTCGCGGCGGACGGCCTGAAGGTTCACGCGGGCTAGGCAGTAGGCCACGACGGCGACCATGAGCAGGTCGAAGAGCAGTTCGGCGGCGGTCATGCGGACTGCCCGAGGTAGTCGTCCAAGGTGAGGCCAAGACGTGCCGCTGCCTGGTCGGGTGTTTCGGCATCACTTGCGCCGCTCATTTCCTGCAACGCGATCAGACGATCCATGAGCGCGATGGACTCCGAGTAGGACTTGACCTGTTGGACATACGCGGTGCGCTTTGCCCGCAGTTCGTCAAACGTCAGGAACTCGATCAGCGCCTGCTGGTCAATGACCTGGCCGGACTTCTGCCGCTTCACTCCGATGACGCGCGGCTTGCTGAGTACCTCGCCTGAGTAACTAACAAGGACGCGCGCCTTCTTGGCGTGCGATTTCCACTGCGAGGCGTGGCCGCGTTGGCGGGCTTCAGCGGCGATCTCGCGTGCCCATGCCCGATGCGCCTGAATGGCATCGTCTACGCGGGCCACCATGAGCGCGGTTCGGTCGCGACTTGTTTCTGCTTCGCTTAGAACACCGTCGAGCAGTTCGCTGTATTCGGTGCGTTCGTCGTTCGTCCAGTGCTTCACGTCTACCTCACAATTTCTAGGTGGGAACCACGCAAGGCTTTTGCCCGCTGGCAGTGGCGTTCGAGGTTGTTAATCAGCGACTCGTATTCGCTCAGTGCGTCGTCGTCGCCAAGTTCCGCGAGTTCCTCAGCGGTGTTTGCGGTGATCCGAGTCGCGCGTGCTATGTCGGCGTAGAACAACTTGTTGAACCGGGCGCGACGGAGGTTGTCGTCGTCATCTAGCC
>JAKPAQ010000295.1 GCA_029779385.1 Actinomycetes bacterium
CTGATGCAGGCAATCACGGGTGAGGAACCCGTCATGTGGGGCCCGGCGATCGTCGGCTTCGGGACGACTCAGGCGACGTACGCCAACGGCAAGAAGGTCGATTGGATGAAGGTGGGATTCTCCCCGCGCAAGGCGAACCTGTCGCTCTACCTCACGTGTGATCTTGATGAGTTGAGTGATCAGTTGGCCGACTTGGGTACCTACTCCCGTGGCAAGGGATGTTTGTACATCAAGAAGCTAAGCGATGTTGATCAAGATGCCCTCACCGAGTTGATCGAGGTTGCCCTGGCAAACGTTGGCGAGTGACTGGCCCAAGATCGCCGACGCCGACCGGTACCCCGGCTGAGGACCAACCGCTACAGCGCAGGGTTGAGGACCAGCTTTCCGGTGGTTCCGCGTGACCGCAGCGCCTCGTGCGCAAGTCGCGCGTCAGCCAGCGCATATTCGCCGCCAGCAACCACGCGGAGCTGGTCGTCAATCGCTAGTTCAAACAGTTCCGACATCGCTTGCCCCACAACATTGCCTGGCAGGCGGAACGCATGCGGGAGCCACATTCCGGCGATCGTGGTGGAGTGAACGAGCAAGTTCGTCGGAGCGATCGGCTTTGGTGCCTCTCGGCTGGCCTGGCCGTAAAACCCCAGCCGACCAAACGGCGCAAGTGCATTGACGCTCTCATCGGTAATACGTCCGCCCGTCATGTCAAGGATGACGTCGACGCGCTTGCCGTCATTCGCCTCACGGATCGCTGCCGTCATGTCCTGCGCCTGCGAATCGATGGCGACGTCCGCACCGAGTTCGAGGGCCAGTTCCCGCTTCTGAGGTGAACTCGCTGTGGCGATGACGCGTCCGGCACCCCACGCCTTCGCAAGCTGGACGGCGATTGAGCCGACACCACCGGCAGCTGCGTGAACGACCACAGAGTCACCGGAGGCCATGTGGGTGGACCGACGCAGCAGCAGCCACGCGGTTGTTCCCTGCACGATCATTGCCAGAGCCGAAACATCATCGATCGACTCCGGCACGTCATAGGTGGTGCTACGCGATGCGACGGCGCACTCCGCGTAGCCGCCACTGGCCAACAGCGCGACAACACGACGACCATCGGCAGTGGTGCCCACCACCTCACCGCCAGGAATCACCGGAAGCTTGGTCTCTGACAGGTACGAGTTCTCGGCCTGGTGGGTGTCGGCGTAGTTCACTCCTGCCCGACTGACGTTGATGAGCAGTTCGCCTTCACCGGGGATCGGTTCTGGAACATCCGCGAGGTTCAGAACCTCGGGTCCACCGAATTCGGTGATCTGAATGGCTCGCATGAGGGACGCTCCTGAGACTAGACAACCCGAGTGCGCCAGACTGGCGCAGACCCACCCTAAAGCCGCTTGGATTGGACTCGCCTCATGGGCAGTTGGAATGACGACAACATCGGTGACCTCACCGGCCTCAACGCAGTAGTGACCGGCGCGAATTCAGGTGTCGGCTTCTACACCTCGCTGGCATTGGCCCGCCACGGCGCAAATGTGGTGATGGCCTGCCGGGACGAGTCACGATCTCAGAAGCCGTTCAACGAGGTGTCCGCCGCCGCAACCGGGGAGGTCGAGCTTCGGACTTTGGACCTCGCCGATCTTGATTCCGTCGCAGAGTTCGCGGCAGGGATGAACGCGGATTCAGATTCGCTCGACATCTTGGTGAACAACGCGGGCGTGATGGGCGGGCCGCGGCGTTCTACGGCACAAGGTTTTGAGCTTCAGATGGGAACCAACCACCTGGGCCACTTTGCCCTCGCTGCGCAACTGTGGCCGCTGTTGACCGCTGCTGCGGCGCCACGAGTGGTATCGCTGTCGAGCCTTGCCGCCCGCAGTGGCTCGCTCGGTGCGGACATGACGCGCGATGACCTCGTCGACCCGCAGCCGTATCGCCCGTTCCCCGTGTATCAGAACACCAAGCAGGCGACGCTGCTGTTCTCACAGGAGCTCGCACGCCGGGCAACGGCCGCCAAACTCCCGCTGGTCTCGGTCGCAGCTCACCCAGGAGTGAGCTCTACGAATCTGTTTAACCGCCAACTGCGCGAACGCAATCTTGGCTTCGCTGTTCCCGTGGTAGACGGTTTTGGCAAGGTTGTCTTTCAGTCACCGAAGGCTGCTGCCAACCCATCAATTCGTGCGGCGACGGACATCGAAGTTCGAACAGGCGGATTCGTCGGACCCGGATCACTCGGCCAGATTCGCGGCAGTGCCGAGATCGTTTCCGTGTTTGGCCCAGGACGTGACCCAAAGACCGCCGCCCGATTGTGGGAGCTGTCCGAGGAGATCACGCAGACGAGTTTTCCGATCTAGTCGCTGGGCAAGACTCGAACAACGCGTGGGCGGTCAACCCGCAATGAAGCTAAGACGCACGTGCCGGTGAGGGTTATCGCCGTTGGGGTCCACCAGCACCACGCTCTGCCAGGTTCCAAGCGCCAACCTGCCGTTGAGGACCGGGATCGAAACTGACGGACTGATGAATGCGGGCATCACGTGGTCGCGGCCGTGCCCGAGGCTGCCGTGCCGGTGACGGTAGATGTCCTTAGTCGGCAGCAGGCCCTCAAGTGCGAGCTCCAAATCGGGTTCAGTGCCAGACCCAGTTTCAATGATCGCGACACCTGCCGTGGCATGCGGCACGAAGACGTTGACCAGGCCATCGCCATCACCGGAGCAGAAGCGAGCGATTTCATTCGTGAGGTCAGTGACGAGTCGATTCCCTGTGGTCACGGCGAACTCAGTCGATTTCACAGCGACCCCTAACCGGCGACAGGCAGATCTTCGGCCGCTGACGTGTCATCGGCGACTGAGTCCTTTGGCAATCCAAGGGATGCCATGAGGCCAAAGAAGACGAAGATCGCCGCGACCAGCGCAGTTAGCTTCGCGGAATCGGTGTAGGCGGCCTTGGC
>JAKPAQ010000319.1 GCA_029779385.1 Actinomycetes bacterium
TGAAGTCGAAGACCGCCATCGCCAACGCCCTAGTCGCCTACGGAGCCTTCGAAGAGGTGTTCGGCTCCGACCGGTTCAAGGCGCTGGCCGCCAAGGGCGCCAACCAGCAGCGTCCACTGTGGGCCTCCACCGGCACCAAAGACCCCGACCTTCCCGACACGCTCTACGTCACGAACCTGGTCGCCGACGGTGTGGTGAACACCATGCCCGAGAAGACCATGGACGCCTTCGCCGACCACGGTGAGGTCGGTGAATCCATCGTCGGCAGGGCTGCCGAGGGCCGGGCCGTGCTCGACGAGGTGACTGCTGCCGGGGTTGATCTGGCCGACGTGTTCGAGGTGCTCGAAGACGAGGGTGTGGAGAAGTTCATCGTGTCATGGAACGAGCTCGTAACCACGGTTGAGAAGGCCATTCACTGAGAAAGCGGTTGTTTCAGTAGGGCCGATGCGGCCAGTATGAGCGGGTGAGCAACGCCAAGCATTTCGTCAATCCGCTGCGTGATCCGCAAGATCGCCGGCTGCCGCGAATCGCCGGGCCGTGTGCCCTGGTGTTGTTCGGGGTCACCGGCGATCTGGCGCGCAAGAAACTGATGCCGGCGATCTACGATCTGGCCAACCGCGGGCTGCTCCCCCCGGGTTTCGGGCTGATCGGTTTCGCGCGCCGCGATTGGGAGAATCAGGACTTCGCCAAGATCGTGCACGACTCGGTGAAAGAACGGGCCCGCACCCCCTTTCGCGAAGAGGTGTGGAAGCAGCTGCTCGAGGGCATCAGGTTCGTGCCGGGCACCTTCGACAGCGACGAGTCGTTCCAAACGCTGAAACAGACCCTCGACGACCTCGACCAGTCGCAGGGCACGGGCGGCAATCACGCGTTCTACCTGTCAATTCCGCCCAAGGCCTTCGACCAGGTGATCTCGCAGCTGAAGAAGCACGGCCTGGCCAAGCGCGACCAGCGCGGGGCGTGGAGCCGGGTGGTGATCGAGAAACCCTTCGGCCATGACCTGGCCAGCGCCAACGAGCTGGAGCGCCGGGTCAGTTCGGTGTTCCACAGCCAGTCGGTGTTCCGAATCGACCACTACCTGGG
>JAKPAQ010000402.1 GCA_029779385.1 Actinomycetes bacterium
CGAGAACGACGAAGCAGCTCGCCAGCGCAACACTCAGCCCGGCGCCGGCCGCCAGTCGTAGCGCCAACCGGCGTTGCGCATCTGTGCGCATGTCGCTATTGTCTTCGAGGTCGAGCTTTCCAAGGTCAGACACATCCCCCGCGAGCCCTGCCAGGCTGCGCGGGGTTTCTTTTTTATCGATCGCCAGCGTTCCAACTTCGGGCAGATAGTGGCCCTGTTCCGCGCTCGGAAAAGTTTGAACACTCGTTGAAGCTATGAACGGAAGTGGTGGCCTGTCACGCCGGAGGTCGCGGGTTCGAGCCCCGTCTCTCGCGCCACCCTTTCCCTACATTGTTGGAAAATTTGGTGGCGCTGTGGTCGCCGGGCGGCGACCGGCTACATCATCAGGTTTAACGGTTCGGTCCACACCCGCACCGGCGATGTAGGGGCTGCCGGCGGCATGGTGTCGGACAGGTAGTCTGTGCGCATCCAGCCGGTGGAGCCGTCACGCATCAGGAAGCCGATCCATTCGTTCGCTTGTTCGCGGGCCGCGACAGCGAACCCCTGGGGCAGTTTCTGCAGCACCGGCCCGCTCGTGGATGGCGTAGCTCGCACATTGAGAGCGTCGGCAACGACATACAGCGTCTTCACTTCTGAAAGCGGTACGGTCTTCGGCGGTTGAGCCAGCAAGGGCCGGGACGGCATGGGAATCGGCGGCTTCTCGCTTGCAATCAGCGGCGCATCAGTTTCGACCAGCGCGCTCGTCGTCTCTGCTACCTCGGGTTCTATCGGCGGGGCGCCCACATTCGCTCCGACAGTCGAGATTTGCGGGATGGCGTCATCCGGGATCTCAACGAAACTTCCGGCGGAGGCAGGCAACTCGTTGTTCGGGTCGCTGACCGTCGCCGCCACGAGGTCGTCGGGGAACGGGAACACCGGCACAGTCGCCGGCAATACCTCGGTGGCTGGCGCGGCGGGAGTAGGAGCGGCCTGTTCCGCTTGTTCTGCGGGCGCGACAACGAGCGTCGAGGGTTGAGCGACCTCGTCCTCGTCGGGCAGATCGACACGGGACAACACGGTGTAACCCCAGGCCGACAAACCGGAGATGAGCACCCACACCACCAATTGCGCTTTGGTCACGGCCATTTACGTCCTCTTCGGGCGCAAATAGTGCCGATGCCAAGTCAGTAAGTCGATAGCCGGTGCCTGCTGATGGAGGTGCCGCCCCTCCGTTGCTTCACTTTGAGCAGGCGGTGTGACTTCGAAGCTGCGAAAACACCCTGGCCATTAGTCTCCGCCGCCTCCTGCGAGAATGGATCATAGCGATTCGGCTTGCCGGCGATCTTCCTCCAGGCCTCGATTGTCGTCCCTGCAGACATCGATTTCGACCTGAGTGGCCTCACCGGGTCGCCGCAGCGTTTTGCTGGTCGAGGGCGCCGTAGATTGGAGCGGCTCAATGCCGGCGTCTACGCCAGATCGACTTCGTCCTGAGCGACATCCTCGCGGACAGAGGCGTCGCGTTGTCGCTCAACGGTCAGTACCTGTGCAGCTTCGATCGGACCGGTGACAGCCCGTAGGGCAGGGCGAGTCTCTGTGCCCGACCCCATGTCTGGGGAACTCGCCCCCTTACAAAATGTCAGGCAGTCCAAGCCCTTGGCCGCATCGCCGCCGGGTCCTCGCCACGTTGCCGCCACAACCTGTGTCGGTTCCGCAACATCGAGTTCCATTCGTCAGGCGACCGGAACCATGACCTCCGCAGTTAACTTGCTCACCCGGTTTTCGCGGCCTACCTCACCGGCTGTCCACTCTGACTAAGGAACTTCACATGCGTACTCTCAAGCTCGCCCTGCTGGCCACTCTCGCAGTTGCTGGCGTGTCCACGGCGGCTTCGGCGGCAGACCTGATCGTCGATACCGCCCCCGCTCCGGTTGTCGTCGACAACTACTCGGCGGTGGATTGGAACGGGCCCTATGCTGGTCTCTTCATCTCCGGCCAGACTGATTCGGTGTACGGCCTCGGTGCCAACCTGGGTGTGAACACCCTGATCAACTCAAACCTGCTCGCC
Organism: Actinomycetes bacterium; assembly: GCA_029779385.1. The sequence continues at coordinate 2,045 of JAKPAQ010000402.1, forward strand.
GGTGTCGAGGGTTCGGTCCAGTGGCTGAACGACGACTCGTGGCAGGGCCAGGTGAACGGCAAGCTCGGCTTCGCCGTCGAGAGCTTTGCCTTCTACGGCCTCGCCGGTGTGGGCGCTAACTCCGAGACCGAAGCTTACGCCCCGATCGGCGTTGGCGCAGAGGTCAAGCTGACCGACGATTTCTCGCTCAAGGCCGAGTACCAGTACCAGTACGATTTCGACGACAGCAGCGAAGATGCTCACGTCGCCAAGATCGGCTTCAACTGGCACTTCTAAGCTTCGGACTACGAGTTGTAGTCGTGGAAGGCCCCGCCACCGGCGGGGCCTTTTCTGTTTCGTCGCCGAGGGGCAGGGCCGCAACCAGTTGCTAACTGGACTCAGGAGATCAGATTTTGTTTTCCTTGAAACGCCG
>JAKPAQ010000422.1 GCA_029779385.1 Actinomycetes bacterium
TGCCCGTCCCGTCGAACACCGTCTCTGGCACCGGCGAGCCGGCCGGGTCGGTGTAGCCGGCGTCTTGTTCGTCTGCCCACAACACGACGAGGTTTTTGGCGGCGAACTCTTTTTCGCTGGTGCCGTTGGTGCGTTTCCACGTCCCATTCTGGAACGAGAAGGTGGTGGTGTGCGAGCGAGAGAACGGGACGGACACGTTGCTGGCTTTCGTGCCTGTTGGCGTGGTCGCGTTGGCGGCCGCCCACTGGAAGTATGCGTGTGCTGGCGGGGTGTTTACGGCTTCTTCGTTGACCGTCTTCAGGTTCGCCAAAACGTTGTAGGGGGCGTAGCCGGGGCCACGGCTCAGTCCGGGTGAGCCGCCGTCCTCGGAGTGGATGGGGATGCCAGCGCTCTTGATCCGACTGATGGTGACGCCCGCGCCGCCGGAGGCAACAATCTGTCCGTTGACAGGTTTGGCGATGCCGATGTCGGTGGCCCGCATCGACCGAACGTGGCCGACGTTCTCAGGCAGCTTCGAGTAGTAGAGCGCCGCCAGCCGGGTTGCGCCGCCTTCGACCAGTTGCTCAACGACGAGGTCGGCCTTGTCGATTTCGGTTTGCGGCGCAGAAGGCGGAGTGTTGTCAATCTTGACGACGAACACGGGGTTCTTTGGCGCTTTAGCCAACTTGATTCCAGTTAGCGGGTTGACCACCGCCACGTTCGATGCGCCGTCCTTATGCTGGGGGTCGGGTGCCGGCTCGTCACCACCGCCGCAGGCAGAAAGTGTCAGTAGTAGCGCACCGGTCGTAAGCAGCAGCCGCGATCTCATGCGTTCAAGCATGACCCCTCGATGGTCACCGACGGGCTCGGCACGCCGTTTCAGTCAGGGCAAGGTTGCTCACGAACCAGTTTCGCCGCGTGCGCAGATAGCGCCGGCGCCATCTGGATGCCGTAGCCGGCTTGGCCGAGGAAGTGGAAATAGTCGTCGACTTTCTCGTCCCATTTGGCCACCGGGTTGCCGTCTGGGGTGAACGTGCGAAGGCCCGCCCAGGCGGTGCTGACGCTGCGCAGGCCAAGGGTGGTGACGGCGTTGACGCTTTCGATGGCGCGAGCGATTTCCAGTTCGTCCGGTTTCGGGTCGCCGGGCTGCTGGAGGGTGGCGTCTTGGGGCGAGCAGAGCACCGAGTTGCCTTCGCGTTTGAAGTAGAACCCGTCGTCGATCCCGGCGGTGAACGGGATGTGCTCGAGCGAGGCGTGGGTGGGCGACTGGAAGATCGTGCGCCGCCTTGGTTCGAGGCGCAGCCGTTCGGCGCCGAAGATCTCACCGACTACGTCGCCCCAGGCGCCGGCCGCGTTGACTACGACGTCGGCTCGGTGCGTTTGGCCGGTCTCGGTGGTGAGCACCCATTCGTGTCCGTCGCGAACTGCCTGATTGACGCGGGCGGAGGTGACGACCGTTCCGCCGCGGGCTCGAAAGGCTCGAGTGTAGGCGTGCTGCAGGCCCATCACGTCGAGGTCTCGGGCGGTGGCGTCCAAGGCGGCAACCTCGATCGCTCCGGGGCGAAGGACAGGGCACAGTTCTTCGGCTTGGGCGCCGTCAACTAGTTGCGCGCCAGTTTCTGCGGCAAGTCGACGCACGTCGTCGTCGCGGCCGTTCACC
>JAKPAQ010000426.1 GCA_029779385.1 Actinomycetes bacterium
AGGGGAGCCCGGTGTAGTCAACATGCTCAGCGCTACCGAGTGCGTTCCGCGCAGCGATCTTTCCTGCCATCGCGGCGACGTACACGTACTGGGGTGCATCGGTGACGTCACCGGCGGCGAACACGGCCGGGTTGGTTGTCCGCTGCAGTTCGTCGACGATGACGAAACCGCGCGCGTCGGTCGCAATGCCCGCCGCGGCAAGGTCGAGTCTCTCGGTGCGCGGCGTGCGGCCGGTGGCTACGAGTACCCGTTCACCCACAGCCACAGTCCCCCGGGCCGTCGTCACGTGCGCCAAACCGTCGATACGTGCGATGCTCGTGGCACGGTCACCAATGACGGTAATTCCGTCAGCTAGGAAGGCTTTGCGGAGTTCCGAGGAAAGTTCGGGTTCGGCGTGCGGGGCGAGCCGTCCGATGACGGTGACGTCGACCCCGAGCCGGGCGAAGAGTTGCGCTTGTTCCAGACCAACGAAACCCCCGCCGATCACGACCAGCGAATCGGGCAGCTCAGTCAGTTCCATCGCTGTGGTCGACGTCAGGTACTCGATTTGTTCGATACCGGGGATAGCCGGGATGAGTGGTTCTGCACCGGTAGCAATGAGATACGACTTGGCACGCACCGGTTGGCCATCTACGAGCAGCGTGGATGGACTGGCGAACGTGGCTGTGCCGGGAAGGATCTCGAATCCGTACGCGGTGGCGATGTCTGCGTACTTGGTTTGGCGGAGCATGCCGACCAGCTCGTCTTTTTGTTGCATGAGCGCGGCGAGGTCAACGTTGCCAGCAATCGTGGAGACGCTCGGGAACGGATTCGAGATCGCGGCGTGGCGTATGTGAGCGGCCGCGAGGAGCGTCTTCGAAGGCACACAGCCCACGTTCACGCAGGTACCGCCGAGGGTGCCGGACTCGATGGCGACGACGCTCGCACCCTCCAATCGGGCGTGGATTGCTGCGGACATTGCCGCGCCGCCAGTGCCGATCACCGCAAGGTCGAACTCGCTGTGTTGCGTCATGGTACTTCCCCCTATCGAACCGGGCCGTACGTTCGACCACTCGTAGTAGGATGAACCTTCAAGTACGGTTGAAGGTCAAGCTGACTCCGGAGGTGTCACGATGCGGATCGGGGAACTCGCCGAAAAGGCAAGGACTACTACGTCGACCCTCCGGTACTACGAAGAGCGCGGGCTACTGCCGCAGCCAGAACGAACCCCGACTGGGTACCGCAGCTATGGGGACGAGTCAATTCAGAGGCTTGAATTCATTGACCGGGCACG
>JAKPAQ010000447.1 GCA_029779385.1 Actinomycetes bacterium
CAGCGGCTTTGCCGTTCAACGGCACGCAGACGTTCACATTCCAGCAGACGATTAACGCTGGAACCGCTGGCGGAACTTCGATCCCGAACTCGGCCAGCGTGATCGATTATTTCACTGGCGACAGCAATGATAGCGCCACAGCCACGGTCACGGTTCAAGGAACCGCAGATTTGCAAGTGACTAAGTCGAATGGCGTGAACACTGTGACCTCAGGCAACACGGTGACTTACTCTGTCGTCGTGACCAACACAGGGCCCGATCCGGTTACTGGCGCAGTGGTCACCGACGTGGTCGGGGCCGGCTTGACCTGCCCCGCCTCAAACCCGGTAACGATTACCGGGAGTGGTGTGCCGGGTGGCAGCTTCACGATCACCGATCTGACCGGCGCCGGGATTGCCCTCGGAACCCTCAACACCGGCCAATCGGCCACCCTCACATATTCTTGCCAGGTGAACTGACATGACCACCGCCAAACGTCCGCGCAACACGGCTCGCGCAATCGATTTAATCCTTCGGATTAGCTGTTCAGCTTGCGTAGCGCTTGCTGCCACAACGCCCAGCATTTCGGTCGCACAAACAGCGCTCGACACTGTGACCGTGACGATCCCTGAAGAAAGCCACAAGCCGTCAACTGACATTACGGTGGTCAAGGAACAGACCGCCAGTGGTTTCATCATCTCGGTCACGAATACCGGACCTGAGGCTGTGAGCGGCGTCATCGTCTCTGACTCAGTGGGCCGCGGGCCATCCTGTCGTCCGACCAATCCGGTTGCGATTGCCGCAAGCGGCTCGCCGGCTGGAGCTTCGTCAACAGGCGGCAAAACCATCGCCAATCTTACCGGCCAAGGCATCGCGCTTGGCACACTCAACAGCGGCCAGACGGCCACGCTTACCTTTACTTGTCAGGGGAATTAATCATGAACAGCAACATCGTCACGCTTCGCCCCGGCAAGTTCCGGAAATCTCTAGTCCAGCTGCTTTCGACAGCAGGAACGATCATCGCGATTTCGGTGCCCGGCGCGGCCTTTGCTCAGACAGCCGTTAACACCGCGCGAGTCGCTGCTCCGGCCAATACCTTTGAAAGCAATACTGCAAACAACGAAGCGGTCGACACTGACACCGTTCTCGCAGTAGTCGTCGCCACCAACGACAGCGCTTCGGGCATCAACGGCCTGGCTGGCGGGACCGCAGTGGTCAACGCGTTCACCTCGGACACGATCAACGGGGTTGCGGCTTCGCCGTCGAACGCGGTGCTCTCGGTCGCTGCGGGCTCTTCGGTCCCGGCCGGCCTGACCTTCAACACCTCGACCGGTAACGTCGATGTGGCACCGGGCA
>JAKPAQ010000450.1 GCA_029779385.1 Actinomycetes bacterium
ACAAGCCCACCATCGGTCTGCTGCTGTGCAAGACGAAGAACAACGTGGTCGCCGAGTACGCGCTGCGCGGTTACACCATGCCGATCGGCGTCGCGGAGTGGAAGACAGCGATCACCGAAAGCCTGCCCGCCGAACTGGAATCGGGCCTGCCGAGCATCGAACAACTCGAAGCCGAGTTGGCCGAGGATGGAGAACCATGAGTATGTTCAGCGAAGCCGACTGGGAGCAACTCGCGCTAGAGGCTCTGGGCCGGCAAGAATGGTTGCCGCTCAAGGGCGCTCAGATCGCGCCGGGAACCGACGATGGCCGCGATGCCTGGGATGACCTGATACTCAAGGGTCGAACGCTGGCGCATATGCGGACTCTGAACCCGGGTGTTCCGTTCGAGTATCTGGAGCAGGCCCTTGCCGCCATCACGCAACCCGCATCGCAGGACCCCATGCAGGAGAACCACCGTCTCCACGATTACCTGGTGTACGGCTACCGCGGAATCAGCTACGTCGATAGCGATGGCCTTGAACAGAACCCGACCATCCGGCTGGTCGGGCACCGGCCCGAAGACAACGAATTGCTTGCGGTACAACAGGTTACGGTCCGCACCGCAGAACACGAGCGCCGCTTTGACGTCGTACTGTTCGTCAACGGGCTACCGCTGGTGTTCGTTGAACTCAAGCAAGCCGGGTCCAAGCACGCCGACCTGGCTGCGGCGCACAGCCAATTCCAGACCTACCTGCGCGAGTTCCCGATGGCCTTCCGCTTCGCGGCGTTCAACGTCATCAGCGACGGCATCACCGCGCGGTACGGGACTCCGTTCACCGCGCTCGAACACTTCGCGCCATGGAACGTCGATGACGATGGCAAGCCGGTCACGTCCGGCGCCGCTCTCGACGACGAACACGGCGGCACCGAACTCGAGTACCTGATCGAGGGGTTGTTCAACCCCGAACGTTTCCTGCAGTTGCTACGCAACTTCACTGCGTTCGATTCCACGGCTGATGGGTTGACCAAACGAATTACCAAGCCGCACCAGTATTTCGCGGTCACCAAGGCCATCGGTACCACCGTCCAGGCGTTCGAGAGCAATGGCAAGGCTGGTGTTGTTTGGCATACCCAGGGCTCCGGCAAATCCATGGAGATGGAGCTCTACGCGCACCTCGTCGCGTTGCAGCCGAAGCTGAAGAACCCGACCGTCATCGTCGTTACCGACCGCAAAGAACTCGACAGCCAGCTGTTCGAGACCTTCAATCGTTCTCAGCTGCTGCGCGAATCGCCCGTCAAGATCACCTCACGTACTGAATTACGTGACGAGCTGGGCAACCGTACGACTGGCGGAATCTACTTCACCACCTTGCAGAAATTCGACCTGACCAAGGCCGAGCGGAACGCCGGAAGCGAACACCCGCTGCTGTCAGACCGGCGCAACATCGTCGTCATGGTCGACGAGGCGCACCGCAGCCACTACGACCAGCTTGACGGATACGCCCGCCACATCCGCGACGCACTGCCGAATGCTGTGTACATCGCGTTCACTGGCACACCGATTTCGTTCTCGGATCGCAACACCAAGGATGTCTTCGGCGAGTACATCGACGTCTACGACCTGACTCGCGCAGTGAAAGACGGTGCGACGGTTCCTGTTTACTTCGAGCCCCGACTGATCAAGGTTGGCTTTGCCGAGGACATCACCGAGGACGATCTCGACCGAGCCG
>JAKPAQ010000454.1 GCA_029779385.1 Actinomycetes bacterium
GTCACAGATCTGCAGGCAGCGCCGGGCATTCTGCTCAACCATGATTACCGAAACCCCGGCCTGGTTGATTTTCCGCGTTTGCACGAAAACCTCGTCTTGCATAACCGGGGAGAGTCCGGCCGAGGGCTCGTCTAGCAGCAGAACCGACGGATCCATCATGAGTGCACGGCCCATCGCCACCATCTGACGCTCGCCGCCAGAAAGCGAGCCGGCCCGCTGCTTCGCTCGCTGGCCCAAGGTTGGGAAAAGGTCAGTGACGAAGGCAAAGCGACCCTTGAACTTGCTGGGATCTTGGTAGCAACCCATCTCGAGGTTCTCTTCGATCGTCAGGCTCGGGAAAACGTTTTCGGTTTGGGGGACAAAACCGATGCCCTTACTAACTAGAACGTCGGCACGCAGGTTCGTGATTTCCTCACCAGCTAGCGTGACGGTGCCTGAATGGATTTTGACTAGGCCAAATAGTGCCTTGAGCAGAGTCGACTTTCCGGCGCCGTTTGGTCCGATAATGCCGACAAGTTCACCTGGCTGGCAGTAAAGGTCTGCGCCGTTGAGGATGTTCACGCCAGGCAAGTAGCCGGCGATCAGGTTGTCTGCGCGTACCACCGCGCCGGGTGCGCCGAGGCGGTGCTTCTCGCGTTCGGATTCTGGTGTCTTTGGGGTGGGGGACTGGTCGCTCATCAGGACTCCTCAGCCTCAATTTCTGCTTCAAGTTCGGCCTCAACCTGCTCGGCTAGGGCCTCTTCGTCAAGTTCGCTCAGGTCAGTGTCGTGGTGAGCACCCAGGTAGGCGTCGATTACTCGCGGATCGGCCATCACCGAAGCCGGCGTCCCTTCGGCCACGATTTGTCCTTGGGCCATTACGATCACCCAATCTGAAATATCGCGAACCATGTCCATATCGTGTTCGACGAAAAGGACTGTTCTGCCTTCGTCGCGAAGTGACTTCACGTGGCCGAGCAGCGATTGTTTCAACGCCGGGTTTACCCCGGCCATGGGTTCGTCGAGCATGATCAGGTCGGGATTGACCATCAGGGCCCGCGCCATTTCGAGGAGTTTGCGTTGGCCGCCAGATAGCGAACCGGCGAAATCCTCGCGCTTGGCATCGAGCTTGAACCGGGCGAGCAATTCATCTGCTCGTGCGGTCACTTCGTCCTCCTGGCCGCGCCACAGGGATTTGAAGATCGCCGGAAAGAAATGCTCCCCGAGTTGGCCCGTTGCCCCGAGCCGCATGTTCTCGATGACGGTCAACTTGGACAGGACTTTGGTCAACTGGAAAGTGCGCACCATGCCAAGACGCGCGACCTTATATGCCGGAACCTTTGCTAACGGTTTGCCGTTGAAGGACCAGTCGCCAGAGTTCGGCACGTCGAATCCGGTGAGCAGGTTGAACAACGTGGTTTTGCCTGCGCCGTTGGGTCCGATGAGCGCGGTGATCACACCGCGTTGGATTTCGATGTGGTCGACATCAACTGCCTTTAGGCCGCCGAAGGTCCGAGTGATCGAGTCACCGATGACGATTGGATCTGGTTTTGGCACACCAGGATCATTCGCGAGGCCGTGCAGCGCCTCGCGCGGATCCGTGGCTCTTGCGGTGTCAGCGGCCATCGATTGCGATCTCCCTTCGGTCGCCGAAGATCCCCTGAGGTCGGAAGATCATCAGCAGCATTAGGCCAAGGCCCATGAGGATGTAACGAACGAGACTTGCCTGGATGTCAGTCATAAACCAGTTCGGGAAGAGCGGGTCGACGCCGCTGGTTGCCTGACTGAAGAACTCGCCAAGTCCACTGATTAGGAACCAGAAGATCATCGAGCCGACGACCGGGCCAAGAACGCGGGCGGCGCCACCTAGCAGCAGCGCGGTATAGGCGAAGAAGGTCAAGTTGGTGCTGTAGTCGCTCGGTACGACCGATGCTTGCTTGACGGCGTAAAACATGCCGCCGACGCCACCGATGAAGCCACCGAGAATAAGCGCCTGCATCTTGTAGGAGAACACATTCTTACCAAGGGAACGAACCGCGTCTTCATCCTCGCGAATTGACCGCAGTACGCGCCCCCAAGGGCTGCGCATGAGTGCCCAAGTCAGCAAGCAGAACAGGGCAACGAGCGTCCAGCCGACGGTCATTGACCACAGGTCGTTCTTGCCCCAAGAGGCGAAGCCGAGATCGAGTCCGGACGAGTACGGGTTCAACGAGTTCCAGACTTCGTTGTAGCCGGTCAGACCGTTTGAACCGCCGAAGACGGATTTCATTTCAACCGAGCCGAAGACGAGTCGCAGGATCTCGGCGGCCGCGATCGTAACGATCGCGAGGTAGTCGGCTCTGAGTCGAAGCGTGGGCACACCCAACACCAGGGCAAGCAGGATAGGCATCAAGCAACCGACCAGAATGCCCACCCAAAATGGCATGTCGCCCTTGACCACGGTGACGGCTAAGCCGTAGGCGCCCACTGCCATGAAGCCGGCTTGACCGAAGTTCAATAGGCCGGTGTAGCCGAAGTGGATGTTTAGGCCGATCGCGGCGAGGGCGAAAACGATGGCTTGA
>JAKPAQ010000485.1 GCA_029779385.1 Actinomycetes bacterium
GGTCGTAGAGAAGGCCGCCACCAACGACATCCCCGGCACTTTCAACGTCGGCGGTGACGGCGTTCTAATGCTTACTCAAGCCGCCAGAATGCTCGGAAAGCCGACGTTGCCGTTGCTGCCGATTGGATTCGGCTCGGTGCTGCACCGCGCGGCAAGTTTCATGGGCACGGACCTGACGCCGGGGGTGCATCGATTGCTCACTTATGGGCGGATCATGGATACCTCAGCGTTGCGCGAGATCTTCGGTTACACCCCGAAATTCAGCACGCGCGAGACTTTTGAGTGGTATGCCGAGACCCTGCGTCCCGGCCTTTTTCAGACCTTGGGGGTCACTAAGTGAAGGACGATCTCAAAGGGATCGGCACCTCTGGAGAGGCTGGCCGAGGCAGTCGTGCGACGTCGCCATCTAAAGCTGCCCGCTCGTTAGCCGGACCAGCAAAAAAGGCCGCCCCGAAGAAGGCCACTGCCAAGGTCGCGGCAACCGAGCCATCGACGGCTACGAAGGCGACGGCTACGAAGGCGTCGGCCACGAAGGCGACGGCCACGAAGGCGTCGGCCACGAAGGCGACGGCCACGAAGGCCGCGCAGCCAAAGGCCGCGCCGCCAAAAAAGAGCGTCCCGAAGAAGGCAGCCGCGCCGAAGGCAAAAGCCGCCGGGGCGAAAAAGGCGGCGACCGAGTCACCTAATCGTGAACGCCACCTGCACTCGGTCCCCGATGATGAGCAAAAGACCGACGAGACGCCTAAAGAGGCGACCTCTGGCCTAGACCCCGATGATGTTGCCGCAGCCTTCGCTGAGGGCGCCAAACGGCTACTGGGTACCGATTGGTCAGTGCGGATAGCCAACCTTGCAAGCGCATTGCGGCGGCGGGCGTCAGGGGAATACGAAGTCGATGAGTTCGGCCTTGACCCCGAAATGCACGACCTTTTTAACTCGATGATCGAGCCGGTAGCCGAAAGCTGGTTTAGGCTCCAAGTCCGCGGCATTGAGAATATTCCGGCCGACGGTGGAGCGCTCTTAGTGGCGAACCACTCTGGCACGGTTCCGGTCGACGGATTGATCACTGGATATGCGGTGATGAAACACACCGGTCGACCGATTCGGCCACTTGGCGCAGATCTGGTTTTCAAACTTCCTTATGTTGGTCAGATCGCGCGCAAAATGGGCGCCACATTGGCCTGCGCTGAAGATGCGGAACGGTTGTTGGCCTCTGGCGAACTCGCGGCGGTTTGGCCCGAGGGTTTCAAAGGTGTCGGCAAGCCGTTCAGCGAGCGCTACAAACTCCAGCGTTTTGGTCGCGGCGGGTTCGTTTCGGCAGCAATGCGAGCACAGGTGCCGATCATTCCGGTGTCGATCGTGGGCGCCGAAGAAATCTACCCACTAATCGGGAACATCCCGTCGCTCGCGCGACTTTTTGGCCTGCCGTACTTGCCGATCACGCCGTTCTTTCCGCTGCTCGGTCCGTTGGGACTTATCCCGTTGCCAAGCAAGTGGATCATCGAGTTTGGTGAGCCAGTCCGTACCGACGCCTATCCGCCTGAGGCTGCCGACGACCCGATGCTGCTGTTCAACGTCACCGACCAGGTGCGCGAAACAATCCAGCAGACCCTCTATAACCTGCTAGTCGAGCGCGGCAACCCGTTCGTGTGAACGGGCCGCCGCGCTGCAACTGACACCTTCGGGCGCTACTTCTCGCCCAGGTTCCTAAGCAACTGATCGCCCTCGATGTCGAGGTTCGGCAGGAGTCGGTCCAGCCACTTCGGCAGTGCCCAAGCGCGGTCGCCGAACATCGCCATCAGCGCTGGCACGAGCGTCATCCGGACCAAGAACGCATCGATGGCAATTGCTATCGCCAAGGCGAAGCCGATCTGCTTGATCATCGGGTCGCCATTGAAGATGAATCCGGCAAACACCGAAATCATGATGACTGCGGCGGCAGCGACAATCCGGCTGGAGTGCATGAACCCGTCGACGACCGATGCAGTCCCGCGCTTTCCGTGAACCCACGACTCACGCATCGCCGACACTAAGAACACCTGGTAATCCATGGCCAGGCCATAGGCGATACCGGTAACCAAGATCGGCAGCAGGGCCATCACCGGGCCGGTCGAGTCCAAGCCGAACAACTGGTTCAGCCAACCCCACTGGAACACGGCGGTTGTTGCGCCGAGGGTGGCCAAAATGGTCAGCAAGAAGCCGGCAGTTGCCTTCAGCGGAACGATGATCGAGCGGAACACGAGAGTCAACACCAGTAGCGAGAGCAAGATGACAATGCCCAAGTAGATCGGCATGACTTCGCCCATCTTTTGGGCGATATCGATGCCCATCGCGGTCTGACCGGTTACCCCAATTTCGATGCCGAACTTGTCGTCGAAGCTTGCTGACTTGTCCCGCAGTGCGTGGACGAGAGTCTCGGTCGACTCATCCGTGGGACCGTCGGTGGGAATCACCGAAACGAGGACGGTACGTCCGTCTTCGCTCACTCCGGCCGCAGTCACCGAAGCGACATTGTCTAGTTTGCTGAGTTCGCCCAGAACGGCAGCAGCGGACTGTTGGTCTACGGGGGCTTCGGTTGACGAAGACAGCACGACCATTAGTGGGCCGTTCAGACCTTCACCGAAGGAACCGGACACGAGTTCGTAGCCCTCGCGTTGGGCGGTACCGGAGTTGTAGTTTTCGCTAGAAGGCAACCCGAGGCGCATGCTTGCGGCCGGAATTGCCAGCACGAGTGTCACGGCAACAACGAAGATCGCGACGAGGAAACGATTCTTGGTGACCATCGTGGCCCAGCGGCGAGCAGTTGCGTGATCGGCGCCGGCGGCCTCTTGTTGCGCGAATTTTTCGCGGGCCTTTGGCGAAACGATGCGTTCACCAAGCAGACCCAGCAGAGAAGGCAGGGCGGTCAAGGCGACGGCAACCGAAACCGCAACCGTGCCGGCGGCGATAAGCGCCATCGTGCTCAGCAGGCTGATCCCGATGACCAAGAGGCCGGCGAGGGCGATCATCACGGTGATGCCGGCGAAGAAGACGGCCGAGCCGGCCGTGCCTAGGGCGCGGCCAGTGGCTTCGTGGGCGGTTAGTTTCTCGCGCATGATCAATCGGCGCTGCCGGTTGACGATGAACAGGGCGTAGTCGATGCCGACGGCCAAGCCGAGCATCAAACCCAGCACGATGCTCATCGAGCCAAGTTCAAAGAAGTGGCCTAGTGCGTAGGCGCCACCGACGCCCACGCCCACGCCTAGGAGCGCGGTTACTAGCGGTAGGCCGGCCGCAACGACCGAACCCAACACGAGGAACAGCACGACCGCCGCGACGACGATGCCGATGGCTTCGCCTGCTCCAGCGACCTCAGGCATTTCCTGCATGGAAGAACCAGGGACGACCGTGATGCCCGCTTCGGCCGCCGGCTTTTCGGCCGCGTGCATTACGTCCTCGATCACTCCGGCCGGGAGCTCTTGAATTTGTTTGGTGAACTGGAACTGGGCCAGCGCGACTTTCCCGTCCGGCGCAACGATCACGCCTGGTACGAGGTTTCCGTCGACAGCCAGCGGAACCGCAGTCGTCAACTTTTGACCGGCCGCGACCGCGGCAGCGGCTTGTTCGGCTGCCGCGACTTGGCCGGCCAACTGCTTCTGGGCTTCGCCCTGAGAGGTTGATTGGCCGGCAAGTTCGGCTGGATCGACTACTTCGTCGACGCCGTAGATCCCTTGTACCGACCCAGCAACTGCAGCGGCCACCTCAGGGTCGAAGAAGGTCTTGCCTTCTGGGGCCGAATACACGACTTGTCCGCTGCCGCCTGCAGCCGCTGGCATGTCGGCCTGGAGTTGGTCTACTACTTCTTGGGAGGAGACGCCTTCGATCCTCATCTCGGTGCTGAGCTTGGGGGCATTGAACGCCAATGAGCCGGTGATCACCACGACTAGAACTAGCCAGCCGGCCAGAAATCGCATCGGGTGGGCAAATGCAGTGTTGCCGAGGCGGTAGAGCAGAGTGGACACGGAGTCTTCCTTACCAAAGTGATAGTGGACTCTCACATAGTACGATGGCGGAGCAAGCCGTTCCAACCCGAACCTTTGGAGACGTATGTCACGGCGTGATTCCAAGGCAAACGCCGACCGGATCGTAGAGGCGCTGCTTCGCCTCTGGGCGGAGTCTAGTTCGCCGTCGATGGACCAGATCGCTGCCGAATCCGGTTTGGGCGTCGCGACCGTCTACCGCCACTACCCCAACCGAGCAGAACTCGAGCGGGCTGCATTCAAGCGGATCGTCGACGACGAGATCGTGCCGATCTTCGATGCCGTCCACGAGTTCCCCGGCGCCGAACTAATCGAAGTAGCAGACAAATTCATTAGAACTGTGGGCCGCTATAGCCCGTTGCTTGCTGCGGTCGGCCCCGACGAGTTCGCCGACGACATGATCCACGAGATGGGTGAGCAATTCGTCGAAATGCTCAACCGAGGCCAAGAACGCGGATTCTTGCGCACCGACCTTGAACCCTCGGACATCTACTGGATAATTCGATTGCTGGTCCTTGGGCTCAATTCGCCGTTGGATTCAGAAACGATTCGCCGCCGTTTCTTGGTGCTAATTGTTTCGGCAGTCCAGCCTGCCGGCCAAGACCCATTGCCGCCATATTCGCTTCAGGACTACGACAACCTGTCGGTCTTGCCTCAGTACCGGCGACCGCCAACGAAAAACTAACCGCGGGCGCGGAGTCGGCGGGCCGCGTACCAAACGGCAGCCACGACGAGCCCAATCGCGACAGCCTTCGAGCCGGCGCTCATCACCTTGCGGCCAGTGCGATAGTCGCGAATTTGCCAACCGTTCGCTTTCGCGTGGGCATGCAAGGTGCCGTCTGGGTTGACGGCGCACGGGTGACCAACCAGCGACAGCATCGGGATGTCATTGGATGAGTCCGAATAGGCGTAGCAACGTTCAAGATCCAGGCCTTCGGCGTCGGCTAGGGCCTGCACCGCGGTCGCCTTACTTTCGCCGTGAAGCATTTCCCCAACTAGACGGCCGGTGTAAACCCCGTCGACCTGCTCGGCGACAGTCCCGAGCGCGCCGGTCAAGCCGAGGCGCCGAGCGATAACGGAGGCAATTTCGATTGGCGCGGCGGTCATCAACCAAACGCGTTGACCGCGATCGAGGTGCCATTGCGCCATTGCGCGCGTTCCGGGCCAGATCTTGTCAGCCATGTACTCGTCGAAAACTTCTTCGCCGATTTCTTCAAGTTCGCTCACCTCATGGCCGGCGATAAAACCCAAAGCGGAATTTCGCGCGTTGTCGATGTGGGCGGGATCCTCGACGCCGACGTACTTGAAATAGGCCGCCTGCCACGCGGCCTTGGCAATATCGCGGGTCGAAAAGAACTCACGTTTGTGAAGTCCTCGGGCCAACAGGAAGATGGAGGCGCCCTGCATGATCGTGTTGTCGACGTCGAAAAAGGCCGCCGCAGTGGGGTCAGGCGGCTGATTGAGCGCCAGCTCAACCTCGGTCGCGGCCGAGGCCGCTTGGCCTTCCAAGATCGAACGCGACTTTAGGTTCGGCGGCAGATCATTTCCTTGACCGTGGGGCATGACGTTCACTGTATCGGCCAAGTACGCCCACATGGTGTGGTTGACTCGACACATGGCCGTCAATATCAGTGACGATCTGGCTCAAGCCGCGCGTCGCGACCCCACCGGAATCGCCCTCATCGAACCGCGAACTGACCGGGAAGTTACTTGGGAAGAGTTCGATCACTGGGCAGACCTCGTCGCCCAAGCCTTGCTTGGCCGCGGAATTCTTGCGGGCCAGCGAGTCGCGTTGGTGATGGCGAACGGCATCGATTTTGCCGTCGCCTACTACGGGATTTTGCGTGGTGGGTTGATCGCCGTCCCGATCAACCCGAGGTCTACCCCACGGGAGATCTCGCGGATCGTCGAGGCTTGTTCGCCCAAAATGGTGGTCGCGGACTCGAACTCAATCACCCAAGTGCGAGAAGCCGAAACCGGCAACTCGCAGGTGGTCGTGCACCGGGCGGCCGCAGGCGAAGGCGAACTGCGGTTCGCCGCCTTGTTGGAGACCGCCAGCGCAGAGCCGCCACATTCGCCGCCGGACCCAGAATCGACCGCAGTGGTGCTGTTCACCTCTGGCGCTACCGGACTGCCGCGTGGCGTGATGCTCTCGCACCGCGCATTGTCGGCGAACCTCGATCAGTTGCTGAAGATCTCGAACCCACCAATCTCGCAGCAAAGCGACGTGGTTCTGGGGCTGTTGCCGATGTTCCACATCTACGGACTGAACTGCGTGCTTTCGATGTCCGTGCGAACCGGGGCGACGGTAGTGCTCATCGATGGGTTCAACGCGGGCGAAGTCCTTGAGCAGATTCGCCAGTACGAGATCACCTATGTGCCCGTGGCGCCACCGGTTATTTCGGCTTGGGCCGGCCTGGATTCTCTTGCCGAATCACTGGCGTCGGTTCGAATCATCGTTTCTGGCGCGTCGGCGTTGGATCCGGACTTGGCTGCTGGCTTCTTCAACCTGTCGGGCCATCCGGTTGAGCAGGGCTACGGACTGACCGAGACCTCTCCGGTGCTTACCACCACGATCGGCGATGGCCGGCCAGTCGGCCAGTCGCCAGCTTCAGGTTCGGTCGGAAGGCCGCTTTCGGGAGTCGAAATTCAGTTGCGCGACCTAATGGGCAAGCCAGCAGTTGTTGGTGATCCGGCTGAAATTTGGGTGCGAGGGGCGAATCTCTTTTCCGGCTATTGGCCAAACGGCGTTGACGGCCCCAATCAGGATGGCTGGTGGGCAACCGGTGATATCGGCATTCAGGATGAGCAAGGAAACCTGAGTCTGGTCGACCGAATCCGCGAAACCATCAATATTTCGGGCTTCAACGTCTATCCATCCGAGATCGAAGAGGCGCTAGCGGAGGCACCAGGGGTTGAGAACATCGCTGTCATCGGAATCCCAGATGAGCGAACTGGTGAAGCGGCTGTCGCGTTTGTGGTTGCCGCCGACCCTGAAGCCGATTCGGACGAGCTAGCTGCGGCAGTTCGAGAGTTGGCAATGAATCGATTGGCCCGGTTCAAGGTTCCATCGCGGATCCTCGTCGTGGCCGCTTTACCGCACTCGCCAACCGGCAAGGTGGCGAAAGGTCGATTGCGGGCACTGGCACGCACCTCGCTGTCATGACCGAATCGATTCCGCACGCCAACGACGCGCGAGTCGTCGTCTACTCGCGCGAAGGCTGCCATTTGTGCGAGGTGGCCGAACAGGTAGTCGCCGAGATTGCTGAGGCCGCGCAAATCAGCTGGACCAGGGTCGACGTGGACCTTGAGCTGAGCCTGCTTGCACGGTTCAACGATGAGGTGCCGGTGACCTTTGTTGATGGTCGCCAACATGACTTTTGGCGAGTCGATCCGGACCGCCTGAGAGCGGCACTTGGACTGGCCCAACCGAGCTGAGAAAGGCCTTTACCGCAGCAAGTTGACTTTTGTCGATTTTGTGAACAGCTTCACCAACTCTTAGACTGTCGGCGCGCCGTGGCTCGAAAGCCCCGTAATTCCGCGGCGTAGGAGCAACGTGACCATTCTTCGCAGCCCAGCTGGGATCCCCGACGCAACCGTCGCCCGGCTTCCGTTGTATCTTCGGGCACTCGATGAGCTGGCTGAAACGGGCAAGAACGTCTGCTCTTCTGAACACTTGGCGACTGCCGCCGGCGTAAATTCGGCAATCGTTCGCAAGGATTTGTCCCACCTTGGTTCCTACGGAACTCGCGGCGTTGGCTATGAAGTTTCCTTCCTGTCAGAGCAGATTGGCGCCGTCGTGGGCCAAGCGCAACCGTGGCACGTAGTCATCGTTGGTGCCGGACACCTTGGCTCGGCTTTGGCCGCCTACCAAGGATTTGGCCCCCGCGGAGTAAAGATCTCTGCCGTCGTAGAAGCAGACGCCAACTTGATCGGCACCAGAATTGATGGCATCGAGATCCAATCATTCGCCGAACTGCCGACCGTCGTAGCTGAAGAGTCGATCTCGATGGCAGTTATCGCGACCCCGCCTACGGCTGCCCAAGAAGCGGTCGACGCGTTGGTTGCTGCCGGTGTTCGCAGCATCTTGAACTTCGCTCCGACGGCCGTCCAGGTTCCCGCCGGTGTCGATATCCGTCAGGTCGATGTTGCAACCGAGTTGCAGATTCTCGGTTATCACGCCCACCGTCGTTCGGTCGCAGGTCCGGAGGCGGTGAGTTCGTGAGCGTTCTCGTAGTTGGCATCTCGCACCGTTCGGCCCCGGTCGAACTGCTCGAACGAGTGGTCCTGGGTTCCGATGATGCGATCAAGCTCTCCCATCAAGTGCTGGAAATCGATTCGGTAACCGAATCGGTAGTGGTTTCGACCTGCAACCGTCTCGAGGTTTTTGCCGAGACCGATCGTTTCCACGGTTCGGTCGAGGAGATTGCCCGACTGATCGCTGAACGAGCCGGCCTAGGGCTCGAGTCGTTGCTTCAGCAGGTCTACGTCCACTTCGACCAGTCGGCAGTCGCGCACCTTTTCCGGGTCGCTAGCGGGCTGGATTCGATGGTCGTTGGCGAGAGTCAGATTCTGGGTCAGATTCGCGAAGCACTCCAGCGGGCCCAGCAGGAGTCGACCGCCGGAGCGAGCTTGAACTCGCTGTTCCAACAGGCGCTTCGGGTAGGAAAGCGTGGCCACGCCGAAACCGATATTGATCGCTCGGCGCCTTCGCTGGTAACCGCTGCGTTTGAGGCCGCTGGTCCGGTAATCACCGCCGAAGGTACTCGATTCCTTGTTGCTGGCGCTGGCACGATGAGTGCGCTGGCGGTACGCACGCTGATCGATCGCGGCATCGAACCGGCCCAGATTTGGGTCGCGAACCGGACTTTCGAACGCGGAATCGCATTGGTTGCCGGTTATGGCGTTGGTGCGGTTCGTTGGGAATCGTTGGATGTCGAATTGGCGGCAGCAGACGTTTTGGTGACCTGCACCGGTTCGGCAGAGGTGGTTTTCGAAGCCGCGCGAATCGCCGAGGCCGTCGCTGGTGGCCGCTCGCTAACGGTTATCGACTTGGCGTTGCCCCGCGATGTTGCTCACGAGGTGCGCGATCTGGCCTCGGTTCAGGTAGTCGATCTTGAGGTTTTGGGCGAGTCGGCACTTGGCGAGTCGGCGCTGCACGGTTCGGCCGCTGAGGACGTTCAGCAGGTCCGCGAAATCGTTGACGCTGAGGTACGCGCTTTCCTGTCGGCCCGCAGCCAAGCCAAAGTCACGCCGACAGTGGTGGCGTTGCGCTCGATGGCAACCGAAGTTGTCGGTCGTGAAATCGATCGACTCGAAACCCGACTCGTGGGGCTTGCCGAAGGCCAACTGGGCGAGATTCGCGCTGCCTTGCACCGGGTGGCCGAGAAGCTAATCCACCAGCCCACGGTTCGGGTCAAAGACTCTGGCGACGAGCCGGAGAATCTGACGTACGCAGATGCGCTTGCGCATCTTTTCCGGCTGGATCCGGCCGCTGTAAGTGCCGTAACTGACGTGCCGACAGTTGGCGGGGGTGAGCAGTGATGGTCCTACGAATTGGCACGCGCGCCAGCAAATTGGCGATGACCCAAACTGAACAGCTGGCACAGCAACTTCGCCAGGTACACGGCATCGAAGTTGAATTGGTAAAGATTTCGACCGAGGGTGACCGCTCAAGCGAGCCTCTTGCCTCCATGGGCGGTACGGGCGTGTTCGTTGCTGCGGTTCGCGACGCAGTACTCGACGGCACGGTCGATCTGGCAGTGCACTCGCTCAAAGACCTGCCGACCCAGTCGCATCCGGGACTGCTGCTTGCCGCCATTCCGGCGCGCCAAGATCCGCGCGACGTGGTGGTTGCGCGTGACGGCCTCACGTTGGGCGAACTTCCGGCCGGCTCACGAGTCGGTACTGGCAGTCCGCGGCGAGTTAGCCAACTGAACGCCTTGGGCTTGGGTGTAGAGCCGGTACAGATCCGCGGCAACGTCGACACTCGACTCGGGCTCGTTGGGGCCACCGAAGGCGGAGTCGATGCGGTGCTGTTGGCCTACGCGGGTCTGCTGCGCTTGTCGCGCGCCGACGTGGTCACCGAAGTGCTCGACCCACTACAAATGCTTCCAGCG
>JAKPAQ010000514.1 GCA_029779385.1 Actinomycetes bacterium
CGGGCTTCTTGGGCGTCGAGGGTCTTGGCGTCTCGGCGGGCCCGGGCTGCGCGGTACTGCCAGATCGCCCGCCACGCCTTGGGATGGCCCTCGGCGGTCCAGACCGGTTCGGCTTTGAGTTTGTTGGTGTTCACTACCGCTTGGCCGCGGCGCGGGGTGACGGTGTCGATGATCTGCCCGTCGGTGAATGTGTTGCCGTGCCAATGAAAATGCGATTCCAGATCCCCGGGGGCTTTGGTCTGCCGGGATCCGACGATGAATGAAAATCCTGCTGCGTCAAGGTCTTTGAGGTTCGTCCAGGACAGCATGCCGGCGTCGGCGGCGATCACCATCGGCACATCGGTGAGATCGTGGCGGTTCTGGAAGGCTGTCACGATCGGCACGATGGTCGTGGTCTCGGCGGTATTGCCTTGGTAGCAGCCGATTTCCAGTGGCATGCCGGTCCGGTCTACCAGCAGGCCGACCACGATTTGCGGATCGATCCGTCGTTCCTTGGAGTAGCCGACTTTGCGCAGGTCGTCTTCCTTCTCGGCTTCGAAGTACAAGGTTGTGACGTCGTAGAGCAGAAGGCTCAGCGTGCCCCGATTATGGGCGTGCGCAAAGCATTTCGCGGCGACCTTCTCGCGATACTGATCATCGATGACCGCCCGCAGGTGCCGCTGAATCGTGCTGTACGACACCGGATCGACGCCCAAGTCGGCCAGGACTCGCCGTGCATCAAGCTTGCTGGTCGGTTCCACAATCCGGGCGATCACCAAGTCCCGGAACACCGGATCAGCCAACACGTCGAAACCCAGGCCGTCGTAGACCGTGGCCAGCGCCGCGTGCAGCAACTGCGAACTAGTGGCCACCGTGCGGCCAGATCCCACCGGGTCGGTCTTGGGTTTGGCCGGCCCGGGAAACAAGCCCACCGGACCCGACTCGGCGACGTCAGCGACCGATGCGGTGCGTGCAGACACCTCGAACCCGAAGTCCTGCTGCGAACCAATCGCCAGCGCACGCCCTTTTTCCAGCAGAATGCCCAGCTCAGCATCGGTGTGCGCCGAGCCGACGTGGGCCAGAATTTCGCGACGGCCCCGCACTTTACGCACGACTTGCACCGCGATCGCACCCGAGCCGGTGCGCACTTTCCGGACGTACGCCACCGCACGAACCTACCCGCTTAGTGCACCATTTAGTGCCCCAGCGACAGCAAACCAGCAGGTCAGAGCAGTGTGCCCAAAGAAAATTCGAAGAGGTGACCTAAGTCAGGTCTTGCGGAACAAGCCGAAGGCTGCGACGGCACCAAGTCCACTTCTCGGGTGTGTGGAAGCTCAGCCAGGCGAGACCGAACCGCCGCCTCATGAGCGCGCGGCGTT
>JAKPAQ010000554.1 GCA_029779385.1 Actinomycetes bacterium
AAGGCGCCAGTGGAGTTGATCCCGCTACCTGCCGGGAACGCAGTGGTCGGCTGGAGCCCGGCACCGGCCAGAAGCCCAGGAACCGATCCAGCATTGATCAGGGTATTGATCGTGTTGACGAAGGAATTCACCCCGGCAACCGAACCGCTGTTCGACCCCACAGCACAGTTCGCGCCGTTGGTGATGTCCTTGATAATCACGGCATCAGCCCGGCCCGCGCCGAAATCACGCGGGTTGGCAAGGAACTTGTCTTCCGAAACCTCGGTATGGAGGTAGCTGGCGTTGAAGTTCAGCGACAGTTCCGGGGTCGGGTTGATGATCGCTTCGGCTTCCAGACCATAGATCTTGGCGCTGACGTTGTCGTTGACCGAGGTCCGGGCAACGATGCGCGAAAGCTGCAGGTTCTTGTAGTCGTAATAGAACCCGGTGACATTCAGCTGGATATTGCCGAACTGGTTCTTGGAACCGATTTCGAAGGCGTTCACGAATTCCGGTTCAAAGCTGTCCGGAACCGCGAAGACCGGCGACAGCGGCGGATTGATCCCGCCCGACTTGTAGCCACGCGAATAGGACGCATAGACCATGTTGTTCGGGGTGATCTCATAGTTGAGCACCGCGCGGCCGGTCCATTCGGCGAACTTCACCGTCCGGACCTGGAAGGCCTCGCAGCCCGCCACCGAACCAAGCCCACCGGTCACGCTCGAACCGCTCGGCGAACAGGCGGTCGCGGCATCGGCATCAAAGCCGGCCCCATAGAAGGTGCTCCAGGCGTCGAGGCTGCCATAGGGAACCAGGAAGCTGCCGAGGGTCGTGCGGGCCCGAACGGTCTTCTTATCGTTGTTGTAACGCAGGCCCAGGGTCAGCTTCAGCTGATCGTTGAATTTGAAGTAGGCTTCACCGAACAGGCCGTAGGTGCTGATCTTGAGATCATCGGTGTTGATGCGGTAGGTCGGCGTGCCGAGAAAGCTCGGCAGAAGCCCCTTCGACATCGAGGTGAACGAACCGAAGATCCCGGTGAAATAGTCGATCCCGAACGAGTTCACGTAATAGCTGTTCTCGGTCAGATGGAACTTGCCGTAGATCCCGCCGACCAGGAAGTTGAACATCCCGTCCCAGTCCGAAGAAATGATCGCTTCGGCGGTCCAGCTGGTTTGGCTCTCAACCGAACGGTCAAAGTCCTGCGGGGTCATCGAGCAGACCCGGTGCCCGCCGAACGAACCGGTGCCGGTTTCTTCTGCCTGCGATGTGCAAAGCACGTTGCTCGGCCCGCTGGGGATCAGCGCGTTCGCCAGCGGCTGGAAATAGGCAACGGGGTAACC
>JAKPAQ010000571.1 GCA_029779385.1 Actinomycetes bacterium
CTCTTTTAGTCGGCCCACGACCTCGATCAGCCCGTCTGGGCGCATTTGCGCGAGGTCGCCAGTACGCAGATAGCCGTCTGCGGTGAAGGTTGCCGAAGTAGCCTCAGGCTGGTTCAAGTATTCGGTCATCAGGCACGGGTTATTCAGGAGCAACTCCCCCGGCCCGTCTTGACTGTCGATCCGAAAATCCAGTCGCGGATCAGGCCGACCAATCGTTGAGGCCAGTTGTTCGTCGCTGGCATCGGGGTCGGCGTAGGTGAACGCGACGCATGACTCGGTCAGGCCGTAAACGGTGCCGAGTCTGGCTCCGGTCGCCCGCAGCGTTGGCACCAGTTCGGTTGGCATCGGCGAACCTCCCCAGACAAGGTATTTGAGTGCGGAGAAGTCGGTGCTCGCCCAATTCGGGTGCGCGGCCGCGAGTTGCATGACTGTCGGCACCCCTCCCCACATCGAGATCCTGTCGTTCTCGGTCATCGCCAACAGTTCGGCCGGATCGAACAGGCGTAGATAGTGCAGCGAGCCACCCATCGCAATCGGTACGCCGCCTAGATCTAGTAGTCCTGCGACGTGATTGATCGGCAAGTAGGCGATCACCCGAGCATCACGATGGAAGTACTTCGAGGCCTGGAGGTAGCAGCCTGCGGTGAAGGCACCGTGCGAAATGACGGCACCTTTTGGCCGGCCGGTAGAGCCTGAGGTGTAGACGATTAGTGCCGGATCGGACTGCGCCACAGCCACTGGCGGCGCAGCTTCAATAGACCTGCCTTGTTCGATAAATTCATCCCAGCCGGCCTGATCTAAGCTTGCCGAAGGTCCCAACACGATGGTCTGGGTGACCCCGTTTTGACCAGCCAACTCGACGAAGTCGGCCGCAATTTCGGACTCGCGATAGCTAGCGATGGTGAACGCCAGTTTCGGCGAGGCATCGGCTAGGACGTGCTCAAGTTCGCCAAAGGTGTACGCCGGATTGAGCCCGACCCAGACCGCACCAACGCGACCAAGCGCCGCGAGGATCGTGATGAACTCCGGACGTGGGTCGCTCAAAACCGCGACCCGATCCCCCGGTGCCACTCCGGCGGCCGTAAGCGCCAAGGCGCAAGCAGCGATTTCACTGGCGGCCTGGTCGTAGTTGCGGTCGACCTGGCCGTCGCGATCAAAGAGCGCCGCTGGCGTGCGTTGGGCCCAATAGTCGACGTAGTCAGCTAGACAACCCAACCGAGGCACCAAGTCGCGGCCCGCAAACTCCTCGAGCGAAACTTCGTCCCAGCGAACACTCATGATCCAGACACCAAGTACGTGATCCAGTCGGCGACCATCGCGGGCTTGTCGGCGCCTTGCTTTTCGATCGTGTTTCGGGTCAGGAGACGAAATGCTCCGTCGCCCTTGTCCTCGAACTCCACGAGCTCACACCGGCCACGGATCGGCTCGTCAGAAAGCACGGGGGTCAAGAATCGGACTCGATCCGAACCGTAGTTCAAGGCGTATCCACCTGGCATCGAGAACGGCAAGTACTTCTTGTGAAATGCCACTAGCAGCGACTGGAGCAAAAAGCCCGAAAGCAGCCGTTCACCGTAGGGGTCCGTGCTCTCCAACGGGAAACCTAGGTAGTCCTCGTGGACCCAAGTAGCTTTCTGGAAGTCGAGTTCGTTCTGCAACGAGACTGGTCGCCAGTCAGTAACGAAGATCTCTTTGCCAACGTTCGCTTGAAGCTGTTCGAGCATTGACTCAGCCATCAGTTGACCTGCTCTTTCTCAGTCTCAATTTCTAGATCGAGGCTGCCTAGTTTTGCGTAGCGTTTCGGATCGTTGGTGCGCAACCAACGGACGTAAAGTGCACAGGCAACCGCGCCGAGGATCACGATGTAAGGCATCGACAGCATCACCGGGCTGTGCGAATCGGCCAGCACATCGAAGTTGAGCAGCAACATGGCCGTTGCGATGATCATGCCCACCGAACCGAGGACCGGAGCTACCACCGTCTGCATCAGGCGCGGGTCTTTGCGGCGGCGGAAGAACACGATGATCGCGATTGAGGCCATCGTCTGCAGCAGGATGATGCCAAGAGTCGAGATTCCGCTCATCACGGCGACAAGTTGGCGATATGGATCCAAGCCAAAGACCGCGAAAACCACGATGACGATTGCGATGGCGACCGCCTGGGTGCGGCTGGCATTGGCCGGCGAGCCGTGCTTGGGGTGCAGCTTGCCCAGTCCGCCTGGCAGCAGTCCGTCTCGACCCATCGCCAGCAGATAGCGCGAGGTCGCGTTGTGAGCCGACAGCAAGGAGGCGAAGACGCTGGTGATCACCATTAGGCCAAATACCGCACTGGCCGCATCGCCGAGTTGATCTGCTGACAAGTTCAAGAAGAGCTCACCGGAGTGTTCCAAGGCCTCGGCCTTGGCGTTCGCTGCACCAAGTGCACCGATCATCATCCAACTGGTGAATAGGTAGAAGACGCCGATCACCAGAACTGCGGTGTAGGTAGCCCTAGGTACCACCTTGGCCGGGTCGCGGGATTCTTCGGTGTACAAGGCTGCCGCCTCAAAACCAAAGAAGGAACCGAAGGCGAACATGAACGCAACACCCGGGGCACCGGAGAAGATTTCACTTGGCGAGAAGCTTTCCCACGTGAAGGCGTCCGCACCGAGGGAGAAGATCACCGAAAGGTCGAAAGCCAGCAAGACCGCTACTTCGGCGGAGATCAGGATCATCAGCAGTTTCGCTGACAGATCGATGCTGCGTTGGCCAAGTGCGGTCATGATCGCTACGCCGGCGAGGCTAAAACCCACCACGGAAAGTCGATGCCAATACCGACGGTGAGGAAGTAGCCGAGTCCGCCCGCCAACGCGGCAACCAGTGCGTTGTAGGCAACCAACGCGAAAACGGCGCCGGCGGCTGCGGCCGGGCGACCCAGCCCTTCGGCGATGTAGGTGTAGAAGCCACCGCCACGGGTAATGATCCGAGCCATCTGGGCGTAACCAACCGAGAACAGCAACAAGGTGATCGTCGCCAAGAGGTAGGTCCCCGGGACGCCGATCCCGTTTCCGACTCCCATCGACAAGGGCACGGTGCCGGCCATTGCCACCAGCGGCGCGGCCGCGGCGACGACGAGAAAGACGATTTGCGCCGTGGACAAC
Source organism: Actinomycetes bacterium (assembly GCA_029779385.1). The sequence continues at coordinate 3,137 of JAKPAQ010000571.1, forward strand.
TGGCGCTTCATTGACTGGGACATTCATTCTCCTAAAACCTGAATCCGATTCAGAATCAGTTTCAGGTTACACTTCGAATGTGATCAACACAACACCTGATGCAATGGATGTTTCTGAAACCGCCGGATTGCGACGTGTGCCTAGGCAAAAGCGAAGCCGCGAACGCGTGCAGTCGATCCTCGACGCCACGTCAGCGATGCTGGAGGAATCTGGATACGACGAGTTGACGACGACGCTGATCGCAGAAAAGGCCGGCATGAGCGTGAGTTCGCTCTACCAATTCTTTGCCAACGTCGACGCGATCATCGCCGAGTTGGTACGCGACTGGACGGCCGAATTCGACTCAATCGTGTTGACCGCCGCCGAAGAACCGTTCGAGAGTTGGGTCGACGCCATGATCGATGGCTACGTAGACTTCTTCCGCTCAACGCCAGGCTTTAGGACCGTCTACTTCAGTGGTGCGCTGCGCGGTGAAGCCCGGGTTCTGGACCGCGCGAGCAATACCCGACTGGAACAACGGCTCGCTCAACTTTGGGCCGAACGGCTCGACGAACCACTCGAACAACTCCAGGTAGTCTCGCGAGTCGTCGTCAACATCGGCGACGCCCTGCTAGGACTGGCCTTTCGACTCGAGCCGACCGGCGATGCCGCAACGATTGAGCAAGCCAAGCGGGTACTTCGGCTCTACCTAGCCGAAGCGCTCGACACCAGCGTCTGATCGAGGTCCTCGAGCAACCGCCAACAGCACCTGGATGAACGGATCGATCACGCCGCCCAAGTTGAGACTCTCGGCACCAGCTTGAGCGCGAAGTTCACGCGCCATGAGTTCGTCAAGTGCCCCGAGCACGCCGACGAGTTGATCCGCGCCCGGGTCAATCAGGTTGGGATCGGACTTTGCGCCCACCGCAACAAGGTCACTTAGGATCCGGGCGTGCCGATCAAGCATCTCGTCGCGCTCCTTCAGCAACTGCTCTCCCGCTCTACGAATCTCAATGAAGAAGCAGTACCCAAACGCCGGATTCGATTCGATCGCTGCCACATAGGTCTCCAGCGCAATGCGGACCCGGGCTTCCAGATCACCCTCGGCTTGAGTCAACACCGGGCCCCAAACCAACGCGAGCGCCAAATCGCTTGCCGTTCGGTGCGCGGCCGCAAACGCGTCCTCCTTGTCGACGAACTCCTGATAAAAGGACGTCCGCGAGATTCGGGCACGCTTGGTGATCGCGGCAACGGTCGCTTTGTGAAACCCCGAGGCCGCAACTTCGTCTATTACAGCTTGTTGTATCCGGGCGTTTCGCGACTGCGAAACTTCAGCCTCGCTGAGCGCGGACCGACCACGTGGAAGGTCGACCCGCTCGGGCAACAAGCTGAGTAGGTGATCTGGATCCATCACCTTTGGAATGTCCGAGTCCATCATCGAAGGATATTGACGATCGAATCTTTGTGTCGCGATTTCAGCGATTCTCCTCGCTGGCCAATCTGACTGTTCGCGTACCCGGTGAAAATAACGGAACTGTGCGAAGGTTCAAAAGTGACTTACGTGATCAGTTTGGCGTGCGTGGACGTGGTTGATCGCGCCTGCGTGGACGTTTGCCCGGTGGACTGCATTTACGAGGGCGAACGGATGCTTTACATTCAGCCGACCGAGTGCATCGACTGCGCCGCGTGTGAACCGGTCTGCCCCGTAATGGCGATCTATTACGAAGACGATGTGCCCGCCGACGAGGTGCGGTTCATTGGTGAAAATGAGTGCTTCTTCAACGAGCCGCTGCCGGGAAAGGCAGCCTCGCTCGGTTCGCCCGGCGGCGCCTCCAGAAGCGGGCTAGTCGGCGTGGACACTGCGTGGGTGGCCTCGCTGCCACCGAACCCACGCAGGTTCGGACTCGAGCAGATTTGAGTCGAACTCAGGCCACCAGGTCTGCGCAAACGATCTTGCCGTCAACCAGTTCAATTGTCTGATCCACCGAACCGAGCGAGGACGCGTCGTGGCTGACCAACAACGTTGCCGCACCCGTGCGCGTGGCCAGTTCGGTGATCAGTTTCACCACACTCACGCCGCGTTCGTGGTCCAGCGCCGAGGTTGGCTCGTCGACTAGCAAAACGTCCGGTTTCGCCCACAAGGCTCGAGCAATCGCCACCCGCTGGCGCTGCCCGCCTGACAGCTGACCGGGGCGATGATGGGCCCGATCGGCCAGGCCCACCGCTTCCAACAGTTCCAGCGCACCGGCACGGGCAGACTTGGGCTTGAGCCCACGCAAATGCGCCTGCAGTTCCAACTGCTCAAGTGCGGTCAGCGAGTCGAGCAACTGCGGTTGCTGGAAGACGATCCCGATCTGATTTAGCCGCACCTTGGCTGCCTCAGCCACCGAGGTGTCAGGGCCGAATACGACTTCTTCGCCGATTTGAACCGTCCCTGCAGTTGGCCGGGTCAGCCCACCGGCCACCGCCAGCAGGCTCGACTTGCCAGATCCTGACGGGCCGAGCAACGCCGTTGTGGTGCCGGCCTCGATCGTCAGCGATACGTGATCGACTGCGGTCAATTCCCGGTCACCGTCGGGGTAGGTCAAGACAATGTCAGTAAGTTTCAGATCCATGATTTCTCCTAGTCAGCGAGCAGCCAAGGCCGCATGGGGGTCGATTCGGGTGATTCGCCAAACTGCGCCGGCCGCGCCGACAAGTCCAGCCAAGATGAGGATGACGCCAGGAATTAGCAGGGTCGTTGCGCCGGCGACCACCGGCAGAAACGAACCCGCAACCAGCGCGGCCAGCCAGGCCAGTGCCGTGCCTACGGCCACCGAACCGACCAGCACCAGCGCGGCCTGGCCGATAGCGTCACGAACCAAGTAGGCGCCAGACGCCCCCAGCGCCTTGAGCACCGCGATGTCGGGGGTTCGGTTCACCGTCCAGACACTGAAGAAGGCGCTGACGACCAAAGCCGAGATCGCCACCAGGAAGCCGGTGATCGTCAGCAGCGAGCCGTTCTCGGAACTGAACGAGCCGATCGCCGTGCGCGAGTCCGAAAGCGTCATCGCCGTCATCTGCGGCACGCTGCCCGTCGGATCGCCGGTGATGGCGACCACGGTTGCGATATCAGTCGAAGATGAGTCCGCCAGCCCAATCGAGCGCCAGTCGCTCAACGACATCCACAGCACAGGCGTGTGGGCGAAGGAGAGCTCGGTGTCGGCCACCGCGGCCACCTCATAGCTTCGGCCGCCGATCTCAAGGACGCGAACCCCGGGCAGCTTGTCGGCGAGGCACTTGCTCAACACCACTTGGCCTTCGGCGGGTACAGCGGTCGGCACCAGCGACGAGCCGGCCTCGACTCCCAGCGCAGTCGCCGCAACGGTTTGGCCGCCGGCCGATATCCGGGTGGTGGCCACCCCGAGTGGCTCAGCCGAACGCACCGAGTCCAAATCTGCCCAAGCCTTGACCTGGTCCGCAGAAACCGTCGATGAGGTGAAATCGGCGGCCGCTCCGTCAGGGGTGGAGAAGGCGATTCGGTCGGCCGGCAACTCGGTGATTGCCGAAGTCGATTCACGGGCCAGACCCGAAGTCAGGGCGGCCAAGAAGCCAACCAGGAAAGCTACCAACACAATGACGGCCACCATCAGGGCAAAACGGCCCTTGGCGAAACGAAGATCTCTAAGTGCAACGAACATGCTTCAACTCTCGCGGCGAAAGCCCGCTGAAACATCGGGCTGCGGGTTGATCTAGCGCTCATCCTTTTGGCTGACCCGTTCGTGGGCCCCAGCCGGTAGCGTGGCACGGTGAACGTTCTGTCCGTCGCCACCACCACTCGCCTCCTACAGGCCGGTTTAGATGCGCTTACTGCGGTGCTGCTGACCGTGGTGGCGACCTCGGTGCGCAGCGACGCAACCGCGCTGGCGTTGACGATCGCTTTCGCCGGGCTGTACATCCTTGGACGCCTGACTCTCAAGCCCGCACAAGCTTCGATCCTGGAAATCCGCGGCAGGTCTTGGCCCGAAAACAGTTGGCTTATCGGCTTGTCCTTGTTGTGGTGGGCGCTACTGGTCACTGCGGGCACCCCGGCAATCTGGCTGGCGTTTCCGCTGACGCTGCTGCAAATGCATATTTTGGGGCCGCACCGCGGTGTGCTGGCGGTCGCAGCGACCACAATCGCGGCGGTTTCGACTGGCTTGCTTCTTGGCCTCGACCCGCTCGGCTCGGTTTTGGGGCCGACCCTTGGCGGCGCACTAGCCATCGGGGTCGTCTTGG
>JAKPAQ010000573.1 GCA_029779385.1 Actinomycetes bacterium
CCCGCGGCGATCGGCGACTCGACGCCAACGGGCAGCTTCACCGGACGCAGGTTCAGCGCGTGATCGAGCTCGAATCGCATCTTCAGCAGCAGCCCGCGCTCAAGAACTCCCGGCGGCACGCTGGGGTCTCCGATTGCGCCGAGAAGGATGGCGTCGTGGCCACGGATCTCGTCGAGAACGGAATCCGGCAACGCCTCACCAGTGCGTGCATACGCGCGCGCACCAAGGTCGTCTTCGGTCTGCTCGAAGGTCACGTCCTCGCCTGCAACGGCCGCGTTCAAAACCTTGAGAGCTTCAGCGGTCACCTCGATACCGATGCCGTCGCCGGGAATCACTGCCAATTTGTACGTCTGGGCCATGGGCGTAGAGGTTACGGGTTGCCATGTTCGGCCTCGTGAACCAGTGGTGAATTCAGGGTTCGAAAGGGCCTGATTTCGCAGCCGGACATCACCGCGGCCATCCACTACTGTTTCCGACAACCGAGATCCACTGCCGATGAAAGCTTCCCCAGCAGGAGATGGCGTTGTTCAACACCCGCACCTGCACGGTGGCAGCCACTCCTGTCCTGGCCGGGGTCTTCTTCTTCGCAGTGCCTACGGTCTGCGCGCACGCGACACCTCCGGTGATCTCGTTCAGGATGCTCGACCCTGTGCCAGCGGGCGCCCAATCTGTCGGCGTCGCCCTCGCTGACTACAACGGCGATGGCAACCTCGATGTCGCGAACACGAACTACGACAGCTCCGGTGACGACAACGTGGGCGTGCTGCTCGGTGATGGCGCGGGCGGTCTCGGCACCATGGCGAACTACCCCGTCAAGGATGTCTACAACACGGCCGAGTGGGTCCAGCCAATCGCAGCCGCCGACCTCAACGGAGATGGCGCACCGGACATCGTTGTCGACAATTACTACAGCGGGCGCATGTCGGTGCTGCTGAACAAGAACGACGGCTCCGGGACCTTCAACTCTGCGGTCAACTACGAGACAAGTCGCGCGCCGCACGCTGTTGCCACTGGTGACATGAACGGCGATGGCGTCGAAGACGTTGTGATTGTTGGTTACGCCAACACATCGGCGGGGGTTGATGTCTTCCTCAACAACGGCAACGGAACGTTCGCGCCGAAGATCACAACACAGTTCAACGCCTCCGCCACGTTTGCCGACTCACTCGCTGTTGGCGACATCACCGGCGACGGGAAGGCCGACGTCGTTGCTGGGAACGACGGCGGAGGCAACGCCATAACTTTGCTGGTCGGAAACGGCAGCGGCGGGTTCTCGTCGCAATCGCAGACCTCAAACTCAGGGAACAGCGGCCGCCACAGCATCGCGGTCGCGGATCTGACCAACAGCGGGCGCCTCGATGCAGTGGTGAGCGAAGACGACCTCTCGCAGTTCGCCGTGGCACTCAACAACGGCAGCGGTGGCTTAGCAGACCCGAGCAACGTATCGACGTCGAACGGCCCCGTCGGGGTAGCACTCGCCGACTACAACGGCGACGGATTCATCGACACGTCGCTCGGCCGAACCTACAACCTCTATGGGCAGATAGCTGTGCTCACTGGAGACGGACTCGGCGGCTTTGGGAACCAAGTCGACGTTTACACGAAGTCAATCATCAACGGAGCATCTACCACCATCGGCGCTGGCGACATGAACAACGATGGTCGCCCTGACATCGTCACAGTCGACAACCACAATGGATCGATCACGGTCAACCTCAACACAACGACGTTCGCTGCGCCGACGGTCGCATCGGTAGCGCCGTCGTCCGGCCCGACAACCGGTGGCACCCCGGTGACTATCACGGGCACGAACCTCGGATCGGCGTACTCGGTGAAGTTCGGCGCTGCGGCGGCAACCACGTTCACTGTGAACTCACCCACCAGCATCACCGCGACCACCCCCGCGGCAGCTGCGGCCGGTGCGAGCACCATCACGATCAAGACTGGCGGCGGAACTGCCACCGGCAGCTATACCTACACAGGTGGCACCACAGGCAAGAAGCCCCAGTACCCGGGAGCGTGCGCCGACTTCCCCGCGCGCCTGCCTACCAGCGGCACGAAGAAACTCATAAGCAAAACCTGCGTAACGAATGCCGGGCAAAAGATCACCGTGACTGCGACCGCAAAAATCCGCAAGCGTGGCGACATCCGTCTCTACAAGATCTACAAGAAGCGGGGGGCCACCTACATCCGCACGTACGGGCACAGCATCAACCTGCGCTTGACCTACAAAGCTCCCGCCACCAGCACGTTCAGTGCCTACAAGGCCACCAGTAAGGCGTACAAGCTGTAGCCCAGGCCCACAGGCCTCAACTACGCGGACCAGTTACTCGAGCGCGAGCAAGTGCTCGATCTCCTTGGTCTTGAACCCCAACGCCATCGGTCGACGTGTCCCAGACAACACCGCGACGTCGTACAACTCCGTGACGATGCCCTCGATATTCAGCCAATGGGCCACCGCACCAGTTTTCAGATCGATGATTTGCAGCCCGCATCGACCGGATACCTCAAGTTTCGCCAAGCGCTCCTCGAGTTCCAAACCGCTAAACGTCCCGTCATGTCTAGGACCCGACATCCCGACCACGGCGTAGTCACCGTGGAATGCCAGACCCCGCAGAAAACCCGGGCAGAAGGCGACCGGCTCGAACTTCCCCGAGTCCGGATCGATGAACCCGAATTCACCAGTTCCGGCATTGAGCAGCCAGAGCTTGCCGCCATGCCACCGTGGTGAATGTGGCATCGACAACCCCGTCGCAACTATCTCGTTCGTCGTGATGTCGATGACGCAGCCGCCATCGCGTCGGTGTTCCCGCCAGCCATCGATGACGTCCGTCCGCGACACCGAGGTCGCGTATCGCGCCTCGCCGTCTCGAGTCGCGAGGCCATTCAAATGACAGCGGTCCTCGGGAATGATCTTGCTGATAAATGGCGGCTTCCATACCGGTTTCAAACTGCGGGTCTCGCTCAACGTCGCGATGCAGTTGAGCATGGTCGACACGAATAGCACCCGCCCGCTGTCCTCAACAACAACATCGTGCGCGTCCACATCTCCGGTTGTGTAGCCGACTCGTGGCACGTACAGGCGGTCGTATCCGTCATGGACCGAGCCGGGATCAAGCGCGTTCTCAAATCGCCACAGTTGGTAGAGCGAACTCATCCACATCGTCTGGTCGTTCGCCCACAAACCCATGGATCGCGCGAACGTGCGTTCAAAGATGGAAAGTCGCCCATTGTTCTGCGATCCCACGAAGAACAACTTGCCCGCTTGATACGTCGTGAACGCCAGGCTGACACCTTGGGTTTCGAGCCACGCGGGCACGGATCGCGAGCCGGTTATCTCAAGCGTCGGAGCCTCGGATACCCCGGGCGAATCAGCCATGGCTGCACCCTAGCGACAAGTCCGCGACGCGAAGGGTGCTTGTTCGCAGTTGTGCTGTTACCCTTTTTGTGTGGCGAGCTTGAGTCTCCTCCTTAGCCGCCGCGGCAGGGTCTGACCGACCGGTCCCCTCACCGCGGCGAA
>JAKPAQ010000111.1 GCA_029779385.1 Actinomycetes bacterium
GCTGATCGCGGGACTCCTCATAGCGGTGCAACAGGCGCTCAACGGACAAGTTGCGGCAACCTCTGGCTCACCGTTTGTTGCAGGGTTGGGCAACTTCGTCGTTGGCTTCGTCGGACTTTCCTTCGCGGTAGTCATCTACCAATTAGTGTCACCACACCAAATCGGTCAGTTCCCGTCGCCAATTGATGACCCGTGGATCTACGTCGGCGGTTTCATCGGTGTGCTGTTCATTGTGGTTGCTGCCTCGGTCGTGCACAGCTTGGGCGTCTTGCTCTTTGCGCTGCTGTCGATCGTTGGGCAGATGGGTGGCGCACTCATCCTCGATATCGTTGTGCGCGACCCGAATGAGCCCGTGAATCTGTTGCTCGTTCTTGGAGTCGCGATCACTGGTGGTGCGGTTGCACTTGCTGCGACGGCCAAACAAGGGGTTCGCCGCGAGGACGTGGCGATTCCCAACGACTGACCCGTTGGCCAGAGTCGGCAAGCGTCCGGGATACTTGCCGATGTGACGGCAACGATTCTCGATGGCAAAGCGGTAGCGGCTCAGATCAAGAACGAGCTTCGGGCCCGAGTCGATGTACTGCGTGCTGCTGGTGTTGTTCCTGGTTTGGGCACCGTGCTGGTCGGCGACGACCCGGGCAGTCACTCGTACGTCGCAGGCAAACACCGAGACTGCGAACAGGTCGGCATCGAATCCATCAGGGTTGACCTTCCAGCGGATGCGTCACAGGCCGAGGTGCTTGAACAAGTTGAGCGCCTCAATGCCGACGATTTCTGCACGGGTTACATCGTGCAGCTCCCGTTGCCCAATGGCATCGATCAAGAGGTCGTGCTGGAACGGATGGACCCCGGCAAGGACGCCGATGGGTTGCACCCCGTCAACCTCGGGCGCCTCGTGCTCGGAGCACCAGGTGCGTTGCCCTGTACGCCTCGGGGCATTGTCGAACTCCTGCGACGCTACGACGTGGAACTCAACGGTGCCGAAGTTTGTGTAGTCGGCCGAGGCGTCACCGTTGGGCGCCCGCTTGGACTGCTGCTCACGCGCCGCAGTGAGAACTCCACTGTCACCCTCTGCCACACGGGCACCAAAGACTTGGCGGCTCACACCCGAACTGCCGATGTGGTTGTTGCGGCCGCGGGTGTCGCCGGGTTGTTGACAGCTGAGATGGTCAAACCAGGCGCTGCGGTTCTTGATGTCGGAATTACTCGGACCGACGCAGGCCTGGTCGGTGACGTTTCGCCGCAGGTGCATGAGGTCGCCGGCTTCGTTGCGCCGATGCCTGGGGGAGTCGGGCCGATGACGAGGGCCATGTTGTTGGCAAACGTTGTTGAAAGGGCCGAAGAACTCCTCGCCGCGCGGTAGCACCCGGCCGATCAGGTCACAGTAGCGACGCATCCGGCACCGAATAGTTCCGCAGACAGCTCGAAAAAGCGTCACATCTCTGAGTGCCGCAAACGGCAAACCCTGAAGCAAAGGTCTACCGTTGGGTTTGTGGGTGCGGTCAACGGTTCAAGCGCGGAGAACGACGGCGATTTTGTCGTTCCTATGCCTGCTCCCGAGGACCTCCCCGAGAACGTCATTCCGCTGAGGCCTCAGGTTGTGGTGCCGCAGGCTGCCCCACAGGCACCCGCGCTCACCGAGGCCGATCCGGCCAATCCTGCACACACACCCACCCCGATCTTCGGTCGGGCAGCTATCAACCTGCCGGAATGGCCAACTGTGCTGGTGTTCTCTGCACTTGCCGTTTCGCTGACTGTTGTCCTGGTGGATTCGTTCCGTCGTGGTGCGTTGTTATTCGGACTGTCGATGGCGCTCGCATTCTTCCTGCGCCTTGTTTTGAACGACCGCGAAGTTGGGATGCTCAAGGTCCGTTCGCGAGGCATCGACTTGATCATCCTCGGTCTGTTCGCCGTGAGCATCACTGCTCTGGCATTGTCTGTGCCGGTTCTCAGCTAACTCAGCGCACCTGCGCCACACGTAAGCTCAGCCTGTGTTCCTGCGTCTTTTCGCGATCGGATAACCTCGCATTGCCCGTTTGGCTTATTGGCTGCCGCTCATTTTGCGCAGTCGGACCCCGCAGAAAGGTCACACTTCATGGCCCAATCGCCCGTCACCGTCACTGTCACCGGAGCCGCTGGTCAAATCGGCTACGCGTTGCTCTTCCGAATCGCCTCAGGGCAGATGCTCGGACCGGACGTTCCGGTTCGGCTGAGTCTGCTGGAGATTCCGCAGGGTGTGAAGGCGGCCGAAGGTGTGG
>JAKPAQ010000620.1 GCA_029779385.1 Actinomycetes bacterium
GGACTGCTGTGTGAGCGCGCCCGGTTGACCGTTTGGCGTTGCTGCAGCACTCGTCACTGCGGTACCTGCCACAGCCGCGCCACACAGTAGCGCTGCGCTCGTGGTTCCAAGAATCAGTCGGTTCATTTGCATGACAAGTCCTTTCCGAAAGTCTCCGATCAACGGAGACGCGTGTGTCATCAAAGTGATGCCCAAGGTGGGGTGTCACCGAAACCGTCTCGTCGACCTGTATCGATACCACTCGCTCTCTAGCGCCCCACGTGGAGGCGCTGTCCTTTTCCGACTAGCCGAAACTGCGTTCGCGGCTCGCCTTCCCCAAGATTCGCATTCCCTAAGTTGCACGAAATCGAAGATTCGGTAGTCCCTTCGCACCCTCGCCTGGGCTAGGTGGCTGTGATTGAGTGTGATCATCTTTGGTGCTCAACCAATCGGTAGGAGACTCCGTGCGACGTCCATACGTTCTTGGTATTGCTGTCGCAGTGGTAGCGAGCGGAGCCATTTTTGTAAACCCGTCGGTCGCCCTGGCAGGAACCACGACCTATTCAGTGGCCGACGTTTCGACGTTTACGGTTCCCGCCGGCGTCACGAGTCTGTCTGACCAGGTCAAAGGGGGCAACGGCGGAAATGGTGCGACTGCTGGCGGTAGCGGTGCCCTGGTAACCGCAACCGTGACGGTGACGCCGGGGGAAGCGCTGGCTATCACTGTTGGTGCCAACGGCGGTAGCGATGAGCGCACGGGCGGTGGCGGCGCGTACTCCGCGCTTACTCGATCCGCCACTGCACTGGTGGTTGCCGGCGCTGGGGGCGGAGGTTCGGACGACCCGGGTGGTGCTGGTGGAACACCCAACGGTGGCAATGGGACCGGCGGCGATTCAGGTGGCGGGGTGACCGGATCCACCGGTGGCGCCGCTGGTGGTGATGGCGGCACCGGGGGCAGTGGATACGCCGGTGGCGGAGGCGGCATGGGGATGACTCGTCCTGGTGGAGGCGGTAGCAGTCTGGTCCCGGCGGGCGGTTCGGTGAGTACGAACGCAGACGCTCCGTACGTGACCGTCACCTACACGTCGACTCCGGCCACAGCGACTCCTAGCGCCGCACCCGGAACGATCCTTGGCTCTAGCGCGAAGATTCCGACGTACGGCACCAAGAAGGTGACGTCGGCCAACCCGAAGACAACAACCGGGAAATCGATTCGAACGACGGTGACATGTCGCCAACGGTCACGCGGCGACATTCGACTCTGCAAAGTCGTTCACAAGAAGAATGGCGCAACGTACATCAAGACCTACTGGATTCCGCTGCGGATCACCATCACATGGCGCGCTGCGGCAACCGCCACCTCTGCCGCTTACGTA
>JAKPAQ010000621.1 GCA_029779385.1 Actinomycetes bacterium
CGCCCGCGAAGCCGAAGTGGACCTGACGCTGGCTGACTTCAACCGCGTCGGCGACAAGGTCCCGCACCTTGGCGATCTGAAGCCGTTTGGCCGTTACGTGATGAACGACGTCGACAAGGTCGGCGGCATCCCGGTCGTGATGAAGGCGCTTCTTGACGCCGGCCTGATGCACGGCGATGTCATGACCGTTACCGGCAAGACCATGGCCGAGAACCTCGCCGACATCGAACTCGACCTTGACGGCGACATCATTCGCCCGCTCGACAAGCCGATCCACAAGACCGGCGGCCTGACCATCTTGCACGGTTCGCTCGCCCCCGAAGGCGCTGTCGTCAAGAGCGCCGGATTCGACTCGGACGTATTCAGCGGCACCGCGCGGGTCTTCGACGGCGAACGTGCCGCGATGGACGCGCTCGAAGACGGCACGATCGTGGCCAACGACGTGGTCGTGATCCGTTACGAAGGCCCCAAGGGCGGCCCGGGCATGCGCGAAATGCTGGCGATCACCGGCGCGATCAAGGGCGCGGGCTTGGGCAAGGACGTCCTACTGCTCACCGATGGTCGTTTCTCCGGCGGCACCACTGGCCTTTGCGTTGGCCACGTTGCGCCCGAGGCCGTCGACGGCGGCCCGATCGCGTTCGTGCGCGACGGCGACCCGATCACCTTGGACGTAGCCAACCGCACCCTCGACGTGCAAATCGACGAAGACGAACTCGCCCGCCGTAAGGAGGGCTGGGAGCCGCTGGAGCCGAAGTACACCACGGGTGTGCTGGCAAAGTACCGCAAGCTCGTCAGTTCGGCGGCTCAAGGCGCTGTCACTGGCTGAACCAGTGGCTGGGGATTAGCGGCTTGAATCGATCGGGCCGCCAATCCATGATGGCCCGTTGTCGTTTCCTCGTGCCAAACTGGAAGCGCGAGGAGGATCGTCATGTCGGAGTTGCTTGACCGGTGGGGTTCGGCCGAACCGTGGACGATCGCCGACCTGCCAGGTGACGGTAGGCGCTGGGAACTTGTTGATGGAGTTCCGGCGTTGAGCCCGGCTCCGACCGGTGCTCACGCGGTAATGGTGAACCGACTCGCTGAGATCCTTCGCGCGTCGGTTGACTCGCGCCGGATCTTTCACGAGCTAGGCATTGGGGTCGGATTAGGCGACTATCGCGTGCCCGATCTGGTGGTCGTGAAAGCTGGCGTCGATGTGCGTTCACTTGGCCAGCTGGAGCCAGCGCAGGTGGCGCTGACGGTCGAGGTGGTTTCGGCTTCCTCGAAAACGACCGATCGGATCACTAAACCGGCGCAATACGCGGCTTGGGGCGTGGGTTCTTTCTGGCGGGTCGAGACCGAACCTGTGAGTGTCACCGCCTACGAACTCAAGCCACCGGCTGATGTTTATACCCAAGTTGGTTGTTGGGTGCCGGGGCAAACCCTCGAACTCGATCTTGGGTTCACCGTTCAGTTAGACGTGGACCGGCTGCTCGAATAGATACCGTCGGGCGGTGGGTGTAGTCCCAGGTTCCGTGTGTGTGGCGGTGGGTGTAGTCCCAGGTTCCGTGTGTGGCGGTGGGTGTAGTCCCAGGCGGACTGGCTTTGTGGGACTGGACTCACCGCCCCCGGTGGAGAGTGGGACTGGATGCACCGCCCCCGGTGGAGAGTGGGACTGGACTCACCGCCCCCGGTGGAGAGTGGGACTGGACTCACCGCCCCCGGTGGCAAGTGGAGGCCGGGGTGCCAAGGCGTAGAATCGCCCAGTGCCGAACTTCTCCGATGAC
>JAKPAQ010000650.1 GCA_029779385.1 Actinomycetes bacterium
GAACCAACTTGTCGACATCACCGTCGAGAGTGGCCGACAACAACAGCCGCTGGCTGTTCGGGTTGGTTTTGGCCAGCAGCGCATCGATCGGCTTGTAGAAGCCGAGATCGCAAAGGTGATCGGCCTCATCGAGGACAGTGATTTCGATGGCGTCGAGCGTCAGGCAGCGCCGATCGAGCAGGTCGGTGAGCCGCCCCGGAGTCGCGATAACGATGTCGACGCCGTTCTTGAGCACGTTGATCTGTTTGTTGATCGGGACGCCGCCATAGATGGTGGTGTGCTTCAGGCCCATCTTCTGCGCCAACGGCAGCAGGGCGGTGTGAACCTGGGTGGCCAACTCTCGCGTCGGCAGCAAGATCAGCGCGCGCGGCGCCTTCGGCCTGCTCGTCCCGCCAGCTAGTTTGACCAAAACCGGCAGCCCGAATGAGAGCGTTTTACCAGATCCGGTGCGGGCCCGACCGAGCACATTGCGTCCGGCCAGCGCGGCCGGAATGACCGCCTGCTGGATCGGACTGGGGTTAACGATTCCTTGCTGGACGAGCTTTCGCACGAGCGAATCAGGTAGATCGAAGTCATTGAAAGTGGGCAGCGCAGGGCTGCTTGCATTGTTATTCACGGGTCTCATTACTGGGAGTGCCCGCTTGCCAGGGACGCGATTTTCCGCGCTACATCGTCGGGCCGAACTGCGCTCAAGGGCGCGTTCGCTCCACCGAGTCTATCTTTTGAAGCCCAATCGCCCTAATCGTTCCAGGGTGATATTGGACTCGTTGGTCGACTTTGGTGAGCGGATTTAGCCCTGCATCTCCTCGCGAGCGCGGCTTGCGATCCTGACAGCAAGCGAATCGAGTTCGTCAGCAACGGCCGAAACCACCCAAACTTGGTTGCGACTTCGGTTCGTCAATGGACGAATCACCCCCGAGGCTTGGAGTTGGTCGATCGCCGCATAAAGACTCGACGTCGCGCCCGCAAAATTAAGTTCTAACTCATCGGCGCTAAACACT
>JAKPAQ010000027.1 GCA_029779385.1 Actinomycetes bacterium
GGCTGCGATTATCGCGCAGCGGCACGACCGTGGTCTCGGTCCGTCCCCGCTCGATCGCGAAATCGGTATCGGTCCCGCGCGTCAAGAGGTAAGTTCGCAGCCTGACCACCCGAACCCGCGCGTTCGAGGGCAGGGCCATTCGCGAGCCGCCTTCCAGTTGCAACGTCAGATAGCCGTCCACCCCGGTTTCCACGATATCGCCTTCAGCAACCTTGCCGCGCAATTCCAGCGGGATTGAGCGTCCCGCCCGTATCACGCTCGCGGCTCCGCGCACCGAGATGACCGTTGCCGACAGCCGGGAAAACTTGAGCAAGTTTGTTGGGATACGGATTTTGGAACCGACTCTCAGCCGATTGGCATTGGTCAGTCCGTTGGCGCGTTCGACTTGCTGGTAAGCCGTTGGTGAGACGAAATATTTTTGCCCGAGCCCGATCAGCGTATCACCGTCGCGAATCGTGTAGATGATTTCGTCTTTGTCGCGTGACAGCTCCTGCGCCGAAAGCGGGGTGATCGACACCGAGGGTGCGATCAACAGCAAGAAGGCAAGGCTGAGTCTTAGGGTCATTCGTTCGCGTAGGTATCCAACCTGTAACCGTATCCAAAGATCGTTTGTAGACGATGGCCGTTTTCGGGGCGCAAATCCAGCTTGGTGCGCATTTTGGAGACGTGCATGTCGAGCGTGCGCGTCGAAAGATCGACAGCGTTGTTCCAGATCTTTTCCAGAATATATCCGCGCGACAACGGGCGTTGCAAATTCTCGAAGAATAACAAGGCGAGCTCGAACTCCTTGGCTGTCAAACGCACGACCTTGTCGTCGAAGCCTACGGTCTGGTCGAGCCGGTCGAACGAATAGCGGCTGTGCTGTTCAAGCCGCGAACCGCGCTGGTCGTCCTGGCTCCTGCGTAGTGCCGCAGCCACCCGAGCACGGATCACTTCTTCGCTCCCCGGCTTTGAAATGAAATCGTCTGCCCCTGTATCAAGCGCGTGAACGATGTCTTTTTCATCGTCGCGCGAGGTCAGTACGATAATCCGCGGCACCTGCTTCAAGTTTTGTTTCGCCCAGGTGATCACGTCGATTGCCGAGAACCCCGGCATGTTCCAATCCAATAGCAGCAGATCAAAGGTCTCTTTCTTGAGTGCCGACACGACCGCGTGGCCGCGAGGGAAGCCGACACAGGTGTGCCCTGCTCGCTCAAGCACACCTAGCGCGTAGTCCAGCGCCTCCTTGTCATCATCTGCAATCGCGATCCGCATTCAAATTTCCAAGTCCAACCCGGTTTTTCATTTCCGCTCTCTTACGCAAGAATGTTGACGTGATCTTCTTGTCAATGGACATTTTACAACAATTTACAGGCTTTTTGGGGAAGGGCTTGTAATTCAACGGTCTCTCAACGCCGCGTGGCTGTCCAAAGGTCACTTTCGTTTATTTCTGTGCGCCGCGCCAAGCAAGGCGAGGAACCCTAAGTCGGTGTGCCCGCCTGAGATGGACATGGCCTTGCTCGTCGCGCCAAGCCAATTTAGCCGAACTGTATGCCATAATGTGGCGACAAATGGCCTCAGGTGACTCTCTCGCAGTCCAGAATGTGGTGATCTCGAGCCAAATTACGGAATTTTACATAACTAAGCGTTTATCTGCCCTTCATCACGTTTGGGTAACTCCGAGTCGGAAATCCGGGGCTTAGGGAATCAGGCGAGTCGCTGTTCGCGCATCGCGTACCCGTAAATGTCGAGATTCCTTACAACGTTTTACGTTTGCGCAAGTGTTTGTTTACCATCTTGGTGGCATATGGACCTCGTTGAAAACAGCAACGGGTCCATCAAATGCCAATCAAGCAAGCCACCGAACGCAATGACGCATGGCGCGCGTCGCCACTGAAGCGCAGTGGCGTTGCCGTGCTTGCTCTGGCGACCGCGCTAGCGAGCACGCCGGCACAGGCCAATCCGGCCGGAAACCCGGCGAGTTTCTCGCAAACCACCGCTGGCGCGGTTTCGACGACCGTTCCGGATGGCACATGCTCGGCGATTATCAGCACCCGAGGGGGCGCAGGCGCTTCATCGGGTGTCGCCGCTACCAACGGCGGCCGCGGGGGTGCGGGCGCAGTAATCAATGCTCGCTTTAGTGTCCTGCCCGGTCAGGCCGTAACCGGGGCAGTTGCAAGTGGTGGCGCTCTAGGAACGACCTCGCTGACTGCGCCGAACAATGGCACTGGTACAGCGAACGGCGGCAGCGGCGGCACCGCGACGGGAATCTTGCACCGCGGCGGCGGCGGCGGTGGTAGCTCGTCAATTTCTGTGGCCGGTTTGAAGCTGGTAGAAGCCGGCGGCGGCGGCGGCGGCGGTGCCTCACACGGTGCGACCACGTTGGCCAACGGCGGCGGCGGCGGCTTTACCGGTATTGCTCCTGGAACGGTTGCTCCTGGCACTACAGGCACAGTTGGCTTTGATAGCACCACTCCGACACCAACAGTGGGCGGGGGGCAAGGAGGTCAAACTGCTGCTGGCGGTGCCGGCGGCGTGCACTCTGGAAATGCTGCTCGCAACGGCTTCGTCGGCGGCGGCATAGGAACAGGCACGGGCGGAAATGGCGGTGTCGATGCATCGACCGATACTGGCGGCGGCGGCGGCGGTGGTTACACCGGTGGCGGTGGCGGCGCCTCAACTGTCAACTCATCTGTTACCGGAGCAGGCGGCGGCGGTGGCTCAAGCTTTGTCCGCGCAACTTCACCAACAGTCTCGGCCGCCGCACCCGTTGCGGTAAGTGGGGCCGCCGGTCCAGTTCCTGCTAGCGGCGCGGTTGTCGGCCCTACTGGCTTTGTCACGATCGATTGGGTTCCCTGCGTTTACACGCTGGCGGTTACAAAAGCGGCGTCGGCACCTGCGGTAAATGCGGGCCAGTCGGTTCGCTGGACGATTACTGTTCGCAACGATGGCCCCGACCCAATGACCAAGGGCGATCTGGTGACGCTGACGGACACCCTTCCGAATGGCGGCGGCTCAGTTTTCCAGGTTGTGTCGGTTTCGACCACGGCGGGATCGACCGATCCCAACCTGGCCAGCGGCGCGGTAACTTGCACCGGCGTCACCGTTGGCGGCACAATGCCTTCCAGCACTGTCTGCTCGCGCGCTTACAGTGCCCCATCGGCGCCGGGCGCTCCTTCGGGCGGTACGCGCGGCCTGAATTCAGGCGAAACCCTGACGATCGTTTACGATCAGGTGTTCAACAATGCCATTCCAGCCGCGAGCATCACCAACCAGGCTTCTGTGACAGATCGCTCATCCACGAGCGGCACGGCTGACATTATCGGTATCACCGCCAATCGCTCAGCCTCGGCGGGAACGAGCGTCGTTCCTTATGACCTGCGCGTAACCAAGACGAGCTCTTCGACTTTCCTTCCAGCGGGATCGGTGATCACCTGGACTGTCGCGGTGACCAACATCGGACCCGGCGACATGTTCGGGCCGGATGCGACCGTCGCCAATCCGCTGATCGTGACCGATGCCGCGCCGACGACGAATGTCTCAGCGCCGACCAGCTTCACGTCATCGGGACCGGCCGGAGCCTGCACATATTCTGCAGGGACCATCACTTGCCCCGCCGCCTTGCCATTCAACGGCACCCAAACTTTTACCTTCCAGCAGACGATTAACGCCGGAACAGCGGGCGGAACCGCGATCCCGAACTCGGCGAGTGTCGTCGATTATTTGACTGGCGACAGCAATGACAGCGCCACAGCCACAGTCACGGTTCAGGGAACTGCAGATTTGCAGGTGACCAAATCCAACGGTGTGAGCGTCGTCGCTTCGGGCAATACGGTAACCTATACAGTGGTCGTGACCAACACCGGGCCCGACCCGGTGACCGGTGCTGTCGTGACCGACGTCGTTGGGGCGGGCCTGACCTGCCCGGCTTCCAACCCGGTGACGATCACCGGGAGCGGTGTGCCGGGCGGCAGCTTCACGATCGCCAACCTGATCGGGGCCGGAATTACCCTCGGAACCCTCAACACCGGCCAATCGGCCACTCTCACATATTCCTGCCAGGTGAACTGACATGACCCACCACAAACGTCCACGCAAGACTGATCGCGTAATCGATTTTGTTCTTCGCGCCAGTGCTTCGACAGGTGTGCTACTTGCTGCGGCAACGCCCAGCATGTCAGTTGCCCAGACCGCGCTCGATACCGCCTCAGTGTCGATCCCAGCCGAAAGCCTCAAGCCCTCGACCGACATCACCGTCGTCAAGGAGCGGACCGCCAGCGGTTACACGATTTCGGTGACGAATACCGGACCGGAAACTGTGAACGGCGTCATCGTCATGGACTCGGTCGGCCGGGGGCAATCCTGCCGCCCGACCAATCCGGTCGCGATTGCGGCCAGCGGCTCGTCGGCTGGTGCTGCGCCAGTGGGCGGCAAAACCATCGCCAATCTTACCGGCCAAGGCATCGCTCTTGGCACTCTCGATAGCGGCCAGACGGCCACGCTTACCTTTACTTGCCAGGGGAACTAATCATGAAAAACACCATCGTCACGCTTCGCCCCGGCAAGGTCCGGAAGTCCCTCGTCCAGCTGCTCTCGACCGCAGGAACCATCATCGCGATTTCAGTGCCTGGCGCTGCTCTGGCGCAGACCGCGGTGAACACAGCACGTGTTACTGCTCCGGCCAACACTTTTGAAAGCAACACCACCAACAACGAAGCCACTGACACGGATACCGTGCTGGCGGTGATCGTTGCGACGAACGACAGTGCGACGGGGATCAACGGCTATGCCGGTGCCACCGGTGTGGTCAACGCGTTTGCCTCTGACACGATCAACGGGGTTGCGGCTTCGCCGTCGAACGCGGTGCTCTCGGTCGCTGCGGGCTCTTCGGTCCCGGCCGGCCTGACCTTCAACACCTCGACCGGTAACGTCGATGTGGCACCGGGCACGCCTGCTGGCACCTACAGCTTCGACTACACCATCTGCGAGGCGCTCAAC
>JAKPAQ010000032.1 GCA_029779385.1 Actinomycetes bacterium
CTGCCGATAGGGCGGAACTTTGTAGATCGGCTGATTGGCTAGGTTCTCCCAGGTGATCACCGCCTGGAGGGTCTTTGGATTGCTACGGCGCCATTTCGCTGCCTGGCCAGTCACTAACGAACAAAGTTCTAACGAAGCAACCCAGTCGAAATCGTTGGGCGACAGGTCGTCGATCTCGCGCACCCATGCCAGTGCACCAGCCTCAATAAACCGTTTGATCGGCCGGCGGTAAGTGCTCTGAATCCAGCGAATATCGCCGACCGGCTCGGTTGCGGCCAAAGCGGTGACGTTCGTCTGGGGCATGAGAGACATATAGAAAAGTTCACGACGAGGACGCTGGTCGGGCAGGGAAACCCAAAGCAATTCCCGGTCGCGGCCCGCTCGATTCACCGAAATCGCCTCAGCCGCGCGCGCGACGGCCCGCGCGCGCCCCTACGAGATAGCCAGCAGCTTCCATTAGCCGCATCCCAGCCATACCGA
Organism: Actinomycetes bacterium; assembly: GCA_029779385.1. The sequence goes on from JAKPAQ010000032.1 coordinate 481, forward strand.
GCGCATGAATCGGTCGTCGAATGAGCCTGCGCCAGTTCTGCAGATAAGCCCGCATCACGCCAGCACCCTGATCGGCCATTGCGCCATCGTGGCCGGCAACTAGATTCGGCAAACTGAGCCCGTAGTAGTAGCGCTTGCTCCAGATATCACGAAGACTTAGTCGCCCCTCGTCGTGATCGACGATCACTGGTGCCAACTCCACCGAGCCGCCGGCGGCCCGGATTCGCAATCGCAAATCAGCGTCTTCTGGCCCGGACATGCCTTCGTTGAAGCCAGCATCGACCATTTCGTCGCGTTTTAGCAATCGCGGATTGTGCAGCCAAGGCGCATCGAGGTAGCACTCTCGCTCCAACGCCCGGCACGCTGTCCAGAAGCCTTCACCGATCGTTCGCTCAGGCAACGCGACTCCGGTCGCGCCGGTCTGAATTGCCGTGCGAACCGCGGCCGAAACTGCGTCGACCGGCAAGTACATGTCGCTGTCCAGCCAAAGGATCCATTCGCCCGTGGCAGTTCGAATTCCTAGATTCCGTTGGGCACTGCGCTCTGGCCCACCGCTAAGTGCGATGTCAGCGATCTTGGCGGCGATCTCATCGGTTCGGTCAGTGCTGCCGTTGTCGACCACGATTAGTTCGGTGTTCGGGTAATCCTGCGCCCGGACCGACTGCAAACATGCCTCAATAGTGCGAATGTTGTTGCGCGTTGGCACGATTACCGAAACTCGAGGCGTCGTAGAGGATTCAGTCATCGTCCGTCCTTCGCTTCAAGAGCAACAGCACCCCGCCGAGCACGCCGACCAATCCAGCGGCCGCGAGGTGGTGCGGAACCAGACTCGCGGCAATAATGTCGGCCGAGACCTCACCAATCTTGTCCTCTCGGACCGTAACCAAGATCAACGCAACGACCGAGGCAAAAACCAGCGCACTGCCCAGATAGATGATCCGCTGCGGTGAAATCGGCCGGAATCGGTTTATTGCCACGACACCCAGCGCACCAAGTAGCCCACCGATGCCAAGGAACAACCCTGAACCGGCTACGAAAGCAAACTCCAATACGCCTTGAGGCGCCTTTGTCGGGTACCAACCTGTTGGTAGATCCTCGGTTGACACCGGCGAGAACAAGGTTCGGCGCCGCACCGCAACCAAGGCGGTCAGTAGCGCGGCAATCACGGCCAATGCGCTGACGCCAAGGGCGATGTTGGACCAACGCTGTGGCGCATACCGGATTTCGATCTTTGCCGGGCTGCCATCCCAAACGATCCAACCGCTGGAGAAGCCGTCGATAACCTGCGCCGGACCGAGATCCTTGCCGTCGGCGGTGGCCCGCCAATTGGCGTTATAGCTCTGCCCGATGGTCACCGCATAGGGGCCGGTCGTTCCAGTGACGGTCATGGCAAGCTCGGTGTCACCTCGTTTAGTCACCTTGGTGGCCGGTGCCGCTTCATAGGTTCCGACGACGGGCGTACGCGAATCCTTGAGGGTCAGTGAATCGATTACAAAAGCCGGGTTCTGATCGATCGTGTGCTCCCCAGCGGAAAGTTCGGATTTCTTACAACCGACCCACTTCGTGCCTTGCTGATCGACCCTGGCCAAAGTCGCGCCTGCTGGTCGCATTGCGACCCCCTGACCGTCTACCAGAGCCACGGGTAAACAGACTTCTTGCGGCTTCTTTGCGGGCAGTTGAATGCCGGTGTCAATAGTGGTGAATCGAGGTG
>JAKPAQ010000040.1 GCA_029779385.1 Actinomycetes bacterium
GGTGTTCGGCGACTTCGGGTGGCTCGAATTCGGTGTCTTCCAGAAGACGGTTGGATTGTTCGTGGACCGCGGCTGGCGGTGGGTTGGTCGTGTGCGTTTGTGCAGCGTCGCCTTAACCGCCGGCCATTGGGCTCTTCGAGCACTCACTCATGAGATTCGCGGAGTTGAGATTCACGGAGTCATGGGTGCGGTACCGCTGCCATACGGCACCGGACTGGTTCACGGCACCGGACTGGTTCGCTTCAATGAGCGCGGCGGGGCGTCTTCTGAGGTCACCACTGAACTTCCGAACGTCACCCAGGCTACGAGCGACCAACTCGGCGAAGAAGGTGTCGGTTCTCTTCCTTGGTGAGTGTCGGCGGTGACGAAGGTGAACAGTCTGGTCCTGTCGAGGCGGCGATGTAGCCGTTGCCAGAGCAGTCATGCCCATTTTGCACCGCAGGCCGACTGCGCTTGGACCTGCATTGATACTCCGACCGGGAAAGTCCTTCGCTAGGCGGGTGACGATGGCACTTCCGAGTCGTTGAGTGATCGACATGCTTCAGAAGAAGCTGCTTGTCGATATGCTGGGCAGCTCTGTCTCATGGGTGGTGGCGGGATCTTATCTGCCGTGTTTCACGTGAAACACGGCAGGTCTTACGGACCGTTGTCGGGGTTGTGGGGCGCCTAAGCTGCTGAACGACTGTTCGCGAGGATGGCACCGAGCAGATCGATGATGGTCTCGCGGGTGGGAAGATCCCGACCGAGTCGTAGGTGCGGCGCAGGATCTGGTGGTTGAGCAGCTCGATTGGGTTGTTCGACCAAATCTGGCCCATACGTCCGTCCTTTGGGAACGCGCCGAAAGCCGGGACCAGGGCCTCGCGGTGTCCATCAGCGTTGATGCCGGTAGCGATCATCGCGACCGCCTTCATCGTCACCGCGTAGGTGCCGACGATTGCGAATGCGAACGGCCTGGCGGTATCGATGCGACGGTGCCTGAACGCGGCGACCTGCTCGTCGGGTTCAGCGGCCATCCGGGAGACCTAGGACTTCGACAGCGAGTCGATGCCACAGAGTCTTGACGAGTTTGTCCATTCGGCAGGTTGAGACTTGGCCAGATAGCGGGCGGCGACTACGCGTGATCAACGCTGATGCGGTGCATTGCCTCGTTCGAGGAGCCGTTCGGGAAGTGTATGAGCCGGACCGGGGCTCCGATGCGGCTACGTCTTGTCCTCCCCTCCCCTACCGGGGTGTACGCATATGCTTGGCCTTTGATCTCGCAACTGGAATGTTGGGCGGGGTTGTCCAGAGTTTGTGTAGGTATCACCAGAAGACTGCAACAGCCGTCACGTCGATGACGGATGACGTCAGTGAGTCTCTCGGCTCATACGTAATTGGCGCTGGAGCCGGATAAGTCCGTGGCGGTAGGTGTGCACACTTGCCGCTGGCGGCATCTGCGCCGACCGAGATCACCGATCCAGAAGCGCCTGATTGTGGCCGGTCCGGGAACCGTGTGCGTCGTACCTCCTCAATATCGTGATCGTGCTGCCGTGCACCGATTACCGGATTGCGATGGGTATGGATGTCGTTTCACGTGAAACAGCGGTAGACGCGTATCTGGTAGCGGGATCCTGAAGACCGGATAGCTCCCGGCAGCTAACCTACGTCCCTTCGGCCGCTACCCGACTATCAGAACGCTACTGCCAAATGCACGTTAGTCATGCAGGACAGTCGGCCGCTTGCACGGTCCTCGGGCCCGACCATCTGGCCAGGTGCTGGTATGAGTGTCGTCCGCCGGCAATTGGGTCCGCCGGCAATTGGGGTCTGTCACGATTGGGGCCCATCACGATCATTGACGCATCGCACCGGTTGGTACCAGGATTCCGGCAGGTTCGTACCGGTGGGGTTGTGGTCGTCAACGTCGGCGTCAGCCGAGGTGCCCGGCGCTGATGAAGAACGGAAGGCTGATGCCGGATCAGCGCACTGGCAGACGCACTTCCCGACCGAGTCACCGTCGACTCCATCGTCGATCGCCGCGCCTCCGCCGCCCGCCGGATCGACCTCGGCGGAGTCGACATGCGCCAAGCCAGTCACGATCAAGCACGCACATCCGAACAATTTCGGGAGTAGCAGTATCGAAGAGTCAGAACGCGGCTACCACCAAACAGCCTAAACAGACTGGCGGTACCAACCGGAGACACGTATCAATCATGCTGACGGTTGGAGCGCCAGCGCTTGGCCATGAGGCAGGCTCGCTACCGAAACCTAGGGGCGCCGACGACGCCGTAGACGTGCTAGGTAAGCCGGCACAGGCAGGAATGGTGCGGATGGGGGTCTCATGCAAGTACTTGCTAGAAACGTCACTGTGACAAGGCATATTCGGGTGGTTGACTGACGAATCGAAGTTCTCGACTGACGATCGATTGGATGCTGACTCTTCAGGCCGAAGTTCGGGAGCACCCGGTATTTGTCAAGGAGGTTTGAAGCCACCGGTAGTTGACAATGTCGGTGTTGTCGGTTTGTGTGGTCAGCTGCAGTGGGACTGGGCGGCTGCTGGTAGATCGCCGGTCGGTGTGGGTGTCTGGTTGAGTTCGGTGGGCTTGTTGATCGAGACCGTTGTGGGTTGGGGTCAGGATCTTCGGTCGACTGCCGACAGGTGCTCTCTGCTGTGGATGGACAGGTCTGTCCCCATGGGGAAGTAGTCACGCAGGCGCCCGTTGGTGTTCTGATTGCTGCCGCGTTGCCACGGCGAGTGTGCGTCGCAGAAGTAGACCAAGGCGCCGAAGGCAGAGGTGATGCCGAGGTGCCGCGCCATCTCGGTTCCCTGATCCCAGGTGATCGACCGGAGTAGGTGCGCGGGAAGGTCGGCCATCCGCTCGATCAAAGCGTGGCGTAGTGTCTTGCTGTCGGCGCTGGGCAGGTGGATCAGTCCGATCGTACGTGTGTGCCGTTCGACGAGTGTACCGATGGCCGATCGGTGGCTGGGACCGACGATCAGATCGTAGTCACGGACGCGCCGCTCGATCGCCTGGCGATGCGCATCGAACGCCCGGTACCCGGTGCGGCCTCGGGCCTGCGTGGGGTTGCGTCGTACTTCGCGGGAGATCGTCGACGGAGCACGGCCGAGCTCGCGGGCGATCGACCCGATACTGTGACCGGCCTGCTTCAGGTCGGTGATGATGATTTGCTCATCCTGTGACAGGTACTGCGGGCTGACCGCTCGGACCGCGAGGCGATCGAGTGCCGGGACGAAGCCGACAGCCTTCCCGTTGCGGTACGTCTTGTAGCCGCGAGACCAGTTCTTGCTCGTGGTTCTCGAAACTTCGACTTCGCGGGCAGCAGCGTTGATGCTCGAGCCTCGTTCTCTCAGATCGATGAACCGGCGGCGTTTGACGGACTGGGGCCGGCGACCAGGCCCCTTCTTTACTCGACGGGACAACACCACTCCTGAATCTACCGGGGGCATGTGTTGCAACGAGGTCTCGAAGCCACCCCGTCGTCAGGGGGTCAGTTTTCACGCGTCGTCAACACGGACCGACGAATCCCGCGCGAGGGTTGCGGGTGCCACCCCTCAGCTGTGGCTTCGTTGTAGGACGTTTCACGGTACTTTGTGCCTGTCTTGCATAGTTTCACGTGAAACGCTGTCGAATGACGACGCCAAGCTGAGTGCGCATTGATAGATGGTCGTGACCGAGATGTTCCATCTGGAGTACACCCGCAATCTCGCGGTCTACGCGGCAGACACCCTCCCCTCCCCTAGCGCTGCGTGGTTTTCGGAAGGAACAACTTCGCGACCGGTTGGCTGGGGTGTTCTGGCTGGGGTGTCGTCGACGGATCCTGCCTCTGCTCGCGTTTGCAGCTGCCCAGGAGCGGACATGGAAGCTGCCCGCTGATGATCATGTCGGGATGCCCGGTGGCGGACATGAATCTGCCGGTGGTGGGGTGAATCAGAGTGCGGGCATGTGGGGACGGTATCGAGGAGGCACCCGGGTCCCAGACGTCGAAGGTCTTGATGGCTTCTGGTCCTCGTTGTCGAGTGTTCCTCGGAGGTGGTGCGGTGGGCGGGGTCATCGAGGTGGTTGGTGGCCAGGATCGAGTCGAGGTCGCCGGTTGCGGACCAGCCGTGAAACGGCGGCATATCCCAGCGCACGGTCCACGTTGGTCATGTTGTGGTCGATTGGTTGTGTAGGGCGGCCACGTCGGTGGAGTGTGCCGTCTTCTGGTCCATGCGTTCAGTGTCGGTGGTGGCCTTCTTTAGCCACAGGTGCGGTCCTTCGCCCTCCAGTGCCAGGGACTGGCTTTCGGCGTCGTGCGGGCGTGGATGCGTGCGGATGCGGTAGTCGGGAACGGTGCTCGGCGGCATCGATGTGGGTGATCGACTTTTCGCATGCCGCTTCGAAAAAGTGGGCAAGAGCCGAACACACTCGGGGCCCACTTGACCCACTTCATGACCACACATGAACGCGCTTGTGACCGTTCGATGGGCCGTCCTATATGTCCGCCGACATCTCGCCTACGTCGGGACACTTGCGTTGCGGCAATGACCGGCCTGGACAACGACCGACCTGCCGGTCAGCGATCGCTAGTTTCACGTGAAACGAAGAAGGGCGTCACGGCTGCGATGCCGAACAACTGTGCTTCGTGACATCGGCCTGGTACCGCGGTGATACCGAGTGCTTGAACGCTGTCG
>JAKPAQ010000053.1 GCA_029779385.1 Actinomycetes bacterium
CTGCCGACGGCGTTGAGTTTCTTGATCGTACCGAGTTCGAGGTCAGCCGTGATGTGCAGGCTGGCGGCGTCGGGCAGCGAGAAACTGCTCCATGCGCTGCTGTAGTCGAGCGTGTCGTAATCGTTGAAGCCGTAGCGCCAGTAGCTCGTGCTGCTTTTGTAGCCGAGGTTGTAGCTGTCATTGCCGGCGCTGGCGGCTACCCAGTCGTTGCCCAGCGACATGAAGAAGCTGTCGTTGCCGCTGGTACCCGATTTGACGTCGTTACCGGTGCTGCCCAGGATCGTGGCCATGCGAATTCCTTTCTCGGTGAAATCGAAATCAACGCAAGCAAGGGATGTGTCAGACGCCAGCAGGAACGTGCCTGAACTGAGACAGCCCAGCCACCCACCTCAACTTCAGGTTAGGGCCTGCAGCTTTGCGTCCGGGGCTTACACCCCGTTTGCCTTTGTACTCGTGCAATGAGCATACGCACGGTTGCGACGCCTACAGTTGACCTGCATCAAAAGCAATGAAGAAAACTGCCGACTGCACGGTGCAGAAAAAAATTCAAGGCGACCACATTTGTTACTATCACACTATTGGTACCTCAGGTTTACAAAACACGATACCCAAGAGAATCAGGAGTCGCCGTGTTCGCTGCAGGTGACTGGCCGACCTCAGTCCAGTGTGGGGTATCTTTTATTCTATCATTCTATCGAGGAGAGTTCGGATGGCAACAAGAAGGACTGGTGGCACAGGCGCCGATACGATTACCGCGGTTGACGCGGCGGACACCCTGGCGGGTGGCGCTGGAAACGATCTTTACATCGTCAATTCGCTGCTCAACGTCATCGAGGAATTCCCCAGTTATTTCGACCCTGCGCTGGGCAACCTTCCGGGCGGAATCGACACCGTCCGCACGGCGGTCCTCGATCGACTCAACACCGTCTCGCTCGGCAAGTGGGCCAATGTGGAAAACCTGCAGTTTACCGGCACCGTGGCGGCGATGCTGGTGGGCAACAGCGCGAACAATGTGATCCAGGCCAACAGCGCCAGCGTGACGAATGACACCCTTTCGGGTGGCGCGGGCAATGACACGCTCTACGGCTACGGCGGCAACGACTCGCTGATTGGCGGCGCGGGCGACGATCTTCTCGATGGCGGGGTCGGCAGTGACACCATGATCGGCGGCGCTGGCAACGACACCTACGTCCTCAACAGTGTATTTGACGTGGCGATCGAAACAGCCACCGGCGGCATCGATACCCTGAGTTCCTCGGCCGCCGTCAAGGATCTTCGGGTGAGCAAGTACGCGAACTTCGAGAACCTCATCTACACCCACGCCACCGTGGCAGCCAGCTTGAATGGCGACGATGGAAGCAACCTCGTCGATTCACGTTCAGCAGGCAACGACACGCTCTACGGCTGGGGCGGAAACGACACGCTGATCGGCGGCGCCGGCAACGATTCGCTTCTCGGCGCCGAGGGCGACGACTCGCTGGTTGGTGGCAGCGGTGTAGACACACTGATTGGCGGCAACGGCGACGATGTATACGCGGTCGATACCAGCGATGTGGTCACCGAACTGGCCGATGGCGGAGAGGACACCTTGATTGGCACCAAGACTTCGCTTGCGCTCACCCCGGCGATCGAGAACCTGGGCTATACGGGCAGCACGGGGGCTTCGCTGGTCGGCAACGCGCTCGATAACAAGATCGGCGGTGGCGTTGCCGCCGACTCGATCAGTACTGGCGCTGGCAATGACTCGCTTTATGGTGGCAACTCTGCCGGCATCAACTACTCGCTAGTGGCTTTGGGCGGGGACCTCCCGATCGTACTCAGTGATCAGGCCACGGATACGCTGATCGGTGGCCTGGGCGACGATCACTATTTCGTCGACGACGCGCTCGATGTCGTCGTCGAAAGCGTCGGCGCCGGCGACGACGTCCTCGAATCGTTCATCGACAATTCGCTCAACCAGGCACAGTACGCCAACGTCGAAAACCTGCTGCTGGTGAGTAATACGGCTTTTCATCCGTGGTTCGGTGAAGGTAACGCCGGTGCCAACGTGATCGTCGGGAGTTGGGACGAGAATTATCTCGCGGGCGGAGCGGGCGACGACACGCTGGCCGGCAACCCTTCGCAATCCGCTGTTCATACCTTTTACGATTCGCCTACAGATGTGCTGGACGGTGGCGACGGGAATGACGTCCTGCTGGACTCCGGTTATTATTCTTATTATGCCTACCTCAATTCCAGCAGCATTCTGCTCGGCGGCGCCGGCGACGACTTCTATGTCGTGGACAATCCCGACACCACCGAGGTCTATGATTCACTGGGTACCGACACGGTTTATCTGCTGCGATCGGGTAACCTGCAAACCGCGCAGGGGGTCGAGCGGATCGTACTGACCGGGGGAGGAACGGCTGCCGAGTACACCAAGGCGCTCGACGCGCGGAATGCCGTCGCACGGGTAGCGGGCGGAGACCCGATATCGGTATTGTCCGATTCCTCGGCAATCAACGCCACGGGCAACGATGACGCCAACACCATCGTCGGCAATGCGTATGGCAACAACCTGGTGGGGTTGGCCGGGAACGACACGATCTACGGCAACGCCGGCGACGATACGCTCGACGGGGGAGCCGGCAACGATTCGCTGATCGGCGGGCTCGGTGACGACACTTATGTGCTCAACACGGGCGACGTGATCAACGAACTGGCCGGCCAGGGTACTGATACCGTCAGATCCTCGACGCTGACCAGTGCACCGGTGATCGCCAACATCGAGGGTTTCGAGTATACCGGTAGCAGCAATGTGCTCTTGCAGTACGGCACCAGCAACACCACACCCGATCGCCTGACCGGCGGCTCGGGGAACGATACGATCAACGGCCATGGCGGTAACGATACGCTGAACGGCGGATTGGGCACGGACTCGCTGACCGGTGGCGATGGTTTGGACAACCTCACGGGTGGCGGCGGCGC
>JAKPAQ010000057.1 GCA_029779385.1 Actinomycetes bacterium
GAACTGATACTGATCGCTGACGCTGTCGGATGCAACGTTGCGCAACTCGCGAGCAGTTCCATCGAAGACCGAGTGGAGTGCGCCGCTCGAGCGACCGACGGGTCGAGCATGGCGGCCATGAAGCAGCGACTACTGCACTTCGTCGAACTCGATGCATATCTCGACGATCAAGCAATCGCAAAAGCATGACCGCGAGCAACGTTGAACGGCAAGCGAAGGCGGCGGCTCAGAAATTCCGCAAGGAACACAGGTTAGGCGTGCAGCCGTTGGGCGACCTGATCGAATTGATCGAGCAAACCACCGGTCATGACGTCGCTATCTTGGACGCCAGCGAAGGCGAACACGGACTAACAATGCGCGACCCTGCGCGAAACGCCGTATATATCGGTGTTGCTCGCAGCCAGAATCCAATGCGGCAACGGAGCACGTTAGCCCACGAACTCGGCCACGTCATCTTCAACGACTGGGACCAAGAATCCGAATACGGTCACCGCTCGCCCGAAGAAATTCGAGCCGACGCATTCGCCCGGCACCTGCTCGTGCCTGTCGTGGGAATCCGCGAGTTTCTCGGTTCACAAGAGGCGACCGAAGCCGACTTGTCGGCAGTCGTCCAGAGATTTCGCGTTTCTCCGCAAGTCGCCGCAATCGCTATGCACGATGCGGGTTGCATCTCGAAAGCAACCAAAACTGACTGGCTGCAATTGCGCACGCCCCAAGTTGCCACGAGATACGGGTGGAGCGATCACTATGCAGCGCTACAAGACGATTCAAATCGTTTGCGAGCACCACAGCGACTCCTGAAGCGAGCAATCGCAGGATATGTGTCGGGGGTTGTCTCGGCGCAAACTATTGCGACACTTCGCGGAACAACGACCGAGGTGGTGATCGACGAACTCGAAGCCGCTGGGATCGCCCCAATCGAGCGTGAAGCGGTGGACATGAACGCCGACCTGTTGCCGAAGCCGCGCGTTTTGGCCGGCTCAAGGCCCAGGGCCAGGACGTTGGTCAGATTGAACTGATCAGCACGCTGACTGTCTTGAGTAAGGCGGCAGGGGGCGAGCATCTTCCCGATCGCAACACACTCAGATCAGCGGCAAGCCCTCGACCATTTCCTGCAGTTGCAGCACCGAACGCGGGACGAACTCGGCGAGGGTCAAGCCGACGACGTCGGCGTGCTCGCCCAAGTCGGCGATGATCCGGTGGACTTGAGCGCGCGTCAGCCCGCCAGGAACCATGCCCAAACCCATGATCGCTTCGGTCGAGTCGACCACGTCGACGTCCAAATGGATCGCGACCTTCGTGGCGCCGGTAGCGGCCAGCCACTGCAGCAGCGGTGCGGAATCGTCGCGCAGGTCTTCGGGCCCGAACACCGGCAGACCCCAATCGTTCAGT
>JAKPAQ010000131.1 GCA_029779385.1 Actinomycetes bacterium
CCGTCACCAGCCGGCTCGAGTTCGCCGGCCTCAAGGGCCTCGGCGATAAGTCGTGCATCGTCGCTTGCGTTCACGACCTCAATGCGTGCGGGTTGGGTCACCCCCGCCCAGTGCGTGACGAACTCACGGACGTGCGGATTGTTGAATCCCGCGTCATCCAAAGCCTTATCAACGTCGACCATCGGTCAGCCTCGTCCTCTCCTGATCGCCCCGGCGGGGTCGATCTCCCAAATTTGGATTCTTCCGCAATGTTCATCTGGGCGTAACACGCCGAGAACAACACCGGGAGATTACCGCGACTTTACCGCGATACCGAGACCACTGGCCGCGTGGCCCTGTGGAATGGGACACACAGTCACAAACGCGTGACGATTCGGTCCCGATCGAAGCGTCGAACGGCGAACCAAAAGACTGCAAAATCGGCCACAATCAGCACGATCCCGACCACCAAAACCATCGACGCATCAAAAACTGCCATCCCGGCAACTTGGGACATAATCAGCAGAATCACCGGCAGAACTAGCAGACCGGCGACAGCTTGAGCTCCCTGCAACGTCGACGCGCGATGCGAGATCAGCACGATGCAACCGATCGCGAAGAAGGCCGCCAGCGGAGCGATCAGGCCAACGAGCGTCAACCACATCGGGTTCGGGAAAATCCAACCGTCCCGCCAAGGTGTGGCGAGGGCCGAGACGACGCCGGTGTAAATAAGTGCCGAAAGCCAAGTGACGAACACCGCTGGGATCCACGTGGCGAGGATTTTGGAAACCACAAGTTCACTGTCTGTTAGCGGAGTGAACAGCAGTCCCTCGAGGGTGTCTCGCTCCTTCTCCCCCACGAACGATGCGGTGGCCAACACGGTCGCGACCACCATCGGAATCATCAGGAAGATAGGCGCCATCACATATTCGATCATTGCCCGAGCCGGATCGCCCGCGACTTCTGGCGGCATCGTCGCTAGCCAAGCGTCGGTGAAGCCGATGCTCGCCAACACGTCGGGTTGGGCGGCCCCGGCGATCAGGGTTGCTGGCAGCAGCAGCGCGAACACGACCGGCAACATGATCACCGGCACGAGCGTCTGTTTCGTGCGTGAAAGTTCGCGCCAGTCTTTTCGAACTACCGCCCACATGCGGGTCGCGTTCACGATTCCTCCCGCTCGGGCAGCAGCCGAAAATACAACTCGTGCAGTGACGGCTTCTCGGTCGTGACTTGAGCGGCCACGCCGCGATGCTCCAAGTCGGCGACGATCCTTTCGGCAACGTCCAGGTCCGAAACGCGAATCGTGTATTCGGGGTTCGGCCAGTTCTGTTTGAGCAGGTCGCCAACTTGACCGGCGGCGACCATCTGACCGTTCACCAGGACGACCACGTCGTCACAGATCCGTTCTAGTCCGTGTAGTTGGTGCGTACACAGCACGATCGTGGTGCCGAATTCGCTTCGCAGTTCTACTAGGTGGTTGACAAGGTCTTCGCTGGCTTCAGGGTCGAGGCCTGCGGTCGGCTCGTCCAGGAACAGCAGCTCGGGCTCGTTTAGCAGTGCCCTAGCGATTTTCGCCTTTTGGCGAAGCCCCTTACTCAACGAGCCGACTGTCGATTTGCGTCGCTGGGTGAGACCAACGATTTCGAGCACTTGATCAATTCGACTAGCCGTCTTTGCTTTGCTCAGTCCGTGAAGCTCGCCCCACGTTTGCAGGTTCTCGGCCACGGTTAGCCGGTGGTAGAGGTTCGCTTCAGTTTGCACACCGATCCGGGTGCGAAGCCTTGGCGCGGACTTTGGGGTGACCGGTTCGGAGAACAACTCGACGGAGCCGCTCGTTGGCCGTAGCAGTCCGGTGACTAGGCGCACGGTCGTCGATTTTCCCGAGCCGTTCGGCCCGAGCACCCCGAGCACTCGCCCGCGATGGGCCTCAAACGTCAGGTCTTGGACGGCCAGTCTGTCGCCGAATTTCCTGGTCAGTCCGTCGGCACGCAGCAGCGGATTTGTCACCTTTTCAGACATCCCGATGAGTTAGCGGGTCGCCGCCGAACACGCGGCCGTCTTCGCGCGCGAGCGCGGTCAACCGTTCCACGGACGCCGCATCCAGCGCAATATCAATCGCGGCGAGGTTTTGGGCTTGGCGGTCAGGACTTGACGCTTTCGGCAACGGGACGGTGCCAACGGCCGCATGCCAAGCGAGCACGGTCTCGGCGGCAGTGATGCCGTGATCGTTGGCGACCTCGGCAACTACCGGATTCTCGAGCAGGTCGCTGCCGCGCCCGAGCGGACTCCACGCCTCAGTGATGATGCCGAGTTCGCGGTGGCGGGCGAGGATTTCGGTCTGTGGGAAGTATGGGTGGACTTCAATTTGGTTCAGGTACGGCAGCACGCCAGTTTCTGCGTGTAGTCGATCGAGGTGGTCGGGGTTGAAGTTGCAGACCCCGATTTCTCGAATCAGGCCACGTTCGCGGCAGTCGATTAGCGCCTGCCACGCCTCCACATAGAGGTCGACGGTCGGGTTGGGCCAGTGGATCAGGTGCAGGTCCAGGTAGTCGAGACCAGAACGCAGCACGCTCTCTTCGGTGGCGGCGACGGCGAGGTCATAGCGCTGGTAGCGGCCAGTGAGCTTGGACGTGAAAATCAGGTCTTCGCGCGGTACTGAACTTTTGCGCACGGCGGCGCCGACCGCGCCCTCGTTCCCGTACGACCAGGCCGAGTCGATTAGCCGGTAGCCCACGTCGATCGCTTCGGTCACCGCCTCGGTGCCGGCGAATCCGATCAGGTTGTAGGTGCCAAAACCGATTCTTGGGAAGTCCACCGAATCAGGTTAGTTGCACAGACGGACCAGTGCAGACGATCCTTCCGGATCAATTTCAGATACCGACGGAATCCGCCCGTTTTCGCCACATCTGAGCGCTGGAGAGTCCAAGATGGCCAGAGAGCGAATTGGGAGTAAACGTGACGAACAAAGTTGCCGTCGTACTGAATGGTTCTTCTGACGCGGGTCTTGCCGCGGCACGAATTCTGGGTCGTGACCAGCATGTGATGCTCAGCGATCCGAATCCAGATCACCTACACCGCGCCTTGGACGACCTGGATTCCCGAGGGATTTCAGCCGAATCGGTGGTCGCTGACGTAACCGACCGACGTTCGATCGAGATTTTGATGATGACTGCGCGCACGGCCGGCACGGTCGGCACGGTCGTGCAGCCGTTGGGCCACTCCCCTCGCGCGAATTCGGTTGGCTTGTTGAACGTGTCGCGCGCCACCTTGGCGGTCGCGAGCGAGGGCACGACTCTCATTCAGGCGGCCTCGGGTCAGCCGAAACGTCGTAGCATCCCTGCGGTCAGCAAGCGAGCCATGAGTTTGGCCGCTACCGACCCGGAATCGTTCATGACTTGGCTTGGCCGCGTTTCGGCTCTGCTGCCGGCGCGCATCGGTGTTGACGACTTGTGTTCACAGTTCGCTTTGTGGCATCACGTTGGTGTTGAGGGCCAGTTCAATGCCCGTGGCGCGAGTCTGGTGACGACGTTCGCTGACCGGGTGCAGATTTCTTCTGGCGTCGGTTGCGCGACCGGCGGCCTGATCGAACTTCTCGCCGGGTTCGCCGACACCCGCAACGATTCCCCGGTTGCTGCTCGTCGCGGGAGCGTCGGCGTAGCCTGAGGCGTGCGCGGAACCTTACTTGTTGCTGGCACCACCTCTGATGCCGGCAAGAGTGTGGTCACTACGGCCATTTGTCGTTCGTTAGCTAGGCGTGGTGTTTCGGTAGCGCCGTTCAAGGCGCAGAACATGTCGAACAATTCGATGGTTGTTGCTGGCTTGGACGGTTCGGGCGCCGAGATCGGCCGCGCGCAGTGGATCCAGGCGGTTGCCGCGAAGGCCACACCTGAGGTGGCGATGAATCCGGTGTTGTTGAAGCCGGGCAGCGATTTACGTAGTCATGTGGTATTCAACGGCCAACCTGCTGGCGTGTTGGGGGCGAACGAGTTCGCGGTGTCGCGCACGGGTTTGCAGGCGGCGGCGTTTGCCGCGTTCGACGATCTGCGAAGCCGGTTCGACGTGGTGGTCGCCGAAGGTGCGGGCAGCCCGGCCGAAATCAATTTGCGGGCCGGCGATTTCGTGAACATGGGTTTGGCGCAGCACGGCAAGTTGCCGGTGATTGTCGTTGGCGACATCGACCGCGGGGGCGTTTATGCGGCGTTTCACGGCACGCTCGCCCTACTTGACGCGGCCGACCAGTCGCTGGTCGCCGGGTTCGTCATCAACAAGTTCCGCGGGGACCAGTCACTGTTGACGCCGGCGAACGACCAACTCAGCCGACTCACGGGCCGGCCAATTCTTGGTGTGCTGCCGTTCGAACCGAACTTGTGGCTTGACTCTGAGGACGCCCTCGACGCTGGCGTGCGCGGTTCGACGGCGGTCAACCCGTTGCGGGTCGCGGTGGTGCGACTCCCCCGCATCAGCAACTTCACCGACGTGGACGCTCTGGGCTTGGAACCGGACGTGGACGTGCGGTTCGCCAGCGACCGTCGCGACGTGTTGGACGCGGACCTGATCGTGCTGCCGGGCACTCGGTCGACGTTCGCGGACTTGGCGTGGCTGCGTGACCGCGGCCTAGACACCGCGATCGCCGAGCACGCGGCGGCCGGCTTGCCGGTTTTGGGCATTTGCGGCGGCATGCAAATGTTGGGCCGTTCGATCGTCGATCCGGCTGGGATCGAGGGCACCTCTGGCACTTCGGTTGCCGGGTTGGGGCTCATCAACGCAGACACCGAGTTCAGCGAGCACAAGACGCTGCGGTTGCCGACGGGTTCGAGTTTGGGTGCGCAGGTGACCGGTTACGTAATCCATCACGGTGTCGTCTCGACGGGCGTCGGCGACGAGTTCGCTGGCGGCATCCGCAACGGCAACGTGTTCGCCACGATGTGGCACGGTTCGCTCGAAGCCGACGACTTCCGGGCCGCGTTCCTAGCCGAAGTCGCCGCCGCAGTCGGCCGAACCCGCGAACCGTCCGGCGTGTGCTTCGCGGACGCCCGCGAGTCCCGCCTCGAATCACTCGCCGACCTAGTCGACGAACACCTCGACATGGCCGCGATCGACAGCCTCATCGCCGGTGGCGCTCCGCGGGGGTTGCCGGTGGTGCTGGGTGGGTTGGGATCGGCACTATCTGGCGGGGCTGACCGGGACGACAAACGATCTACTTAGTTAGCGAAGGTCGGCACGTTGACGTTCCTGCGTCGACTCGCGAGACCGGGCATCCTGATGCCAATTCGAGGTTTCTTACATTTGTTCGACCAACATGTCGTAGGCTTGAACCGAACTGATTCCCAGTAAGGCTCGCCTCGTTTGCGAGTCGGAATGCTCCACGAAACGTCCCAACTTCGGTTGGGCGTTTCGTCTTTTTACCCCCGATCTGTAAAAAGTGTCCCCCTGAACTGGCACGATTCGGTACATGTCTGCTGTTGAGGGAACTAGATTCACCGTCGGTATCGATGTCGGGTCCTATTCGGTCGGGGTCGCAGCTATTGAAGTTGACGATGCGGGTTTTCCGATCCGGATCTTGAACTCGAAAGTACAGATCCACGACTCGGGTGTTGACCCGGATAAAGCGAAATACGCTACGACTCGCCTCGCGGCGTCTGGGGTCGCCCGCCGCACTCGCAGGCTTGTTCGTCGCCGTCGTAAACGTCTCCAGGAACTGGACAAGGCCCTTCAATCCTGGGGTTGGTTCCCGACCACAGAATCCGCTGACCCTCATCATGCTTGGCGAGCACGTGCCCGACTCGCCAGCGAGTTCGTCGCCGATGAGGAAGAGCAGTTCGAACTGCTTGGTGTTTCGCTGCGGCACATGGCTCGCCATCGTGGGTGGCGAAACCCGTGGGTTCGCGTGCAGTCGCTGATGGTCGAGCAACCAGCCAGCGAACAATTCGATGCCTTCCAACGTCGAGTTGAGGACCGTACCGGCAGTTCTTTCGACGCCGACGTCACCATCGCTCAACTTGCGGTTGGCGCAATTGACCAGACACCAGGAGTTCCCCTTCGTGCCGGAAAGACCAACAAGGGCGTTCCCGCCAATCAGCGTACGGAAAAGCAGTTCAGCTATATCGGGTCCAAATTGCTGCAGTCAGACAACGCAAACGAGATTCTGCATATTGCGAAGGTTCAAGGAATCGAAGCCGCCCGCACCCGCGAAATGATCGAACTGGTTTTCAAGGCGGAGTCTCCGCGTGGTTCGGCTCTTGGCCGCGTCGGCAAGGACCCACTGCCCGGTCAGCAGCATCATCGCCGGGCAGCCAAAGCCACCGACGCATTTCAGCGTTACCGGATGATCTCGGTAATCGCGAACCTTCGAGTGAGTACCGACTCGGGACTGCGCGTGCTGTCGGTGGCTGAACGGGCTAATGCGTTCAACTACCTCATGAACGTCAAGACCACATCTGATCCGAATTGGGGTGACGTCGCTGGTGCGATTGGCGTCGACCGCGATGACTTACGTGGCACCGCAACTCCGACTGCCGATGGTGAGCGTTCAGCGGCCCGCCCTCCGGTCCACGTCACCGATCGGGTGATCCGCACGTGCAAAGTAAAGACGTTGAAGGACTGGTGGCCGTCAGCCGACCAGGACGACAGGAACGCCATCATCAGCGTCCTTGCGGACGGGAAGTTCGACGAGGAAACCGCGGGCGGCGTGGCAGCGCAAGCCTTGATCGAGTCGCTTTCTGATGAGGAATTGACTGCACTTGACACGATCAACGTGCCTGCCGGCCGGGCCGCGTATTCGGTTGATTCGTTGACGCGTCTGACCCATCGGATGCTCACTGAAGAACTTGATGTGCACGGCGCGCGGATGGCCGAGTTCGGTGTCGAACCGACCTGGGCTCCCCCGGCCGAACCGATCGGCGCCCCGGTTGGCAATCCCGCTGTTGATCGGGTTACGAAGATCGTGTCGCGTTGGCTGTCGGCGGTCGAAGCCGAATGGGGTGCTCCGGAAAAGATTGTGATCGAGCATGTTCGCTCCGCGTTCGCCAGCGAGGAGGAGTCTCGCCGGATCGAAAAGGAAATGGGCAAGCGGTTCGAGCAGAATCTTGCTCAGCGAAAGGAACTCAGCGAGCAACTAGATATTGGTGGCGAGGTTCGACGTTCTGATCTGTCCCGCTATCAGGCGATCACTCGCCAGAACGGGAACTGCCTCTACTGCGGCACTACGATCACGTTCCGCACCGCCGAAATGGATCACATCGTGCCACGTGCTGGTCAAGGCAGCACCAACACTCGGACTAACTTGGTGGCGGTCTGTGCCGATTGCAACCGTGCGAAGTCCAATCGGGTGTTTTCCGAGTGGGCCGAGTCGTCTAACCGATCCGGCGTATCTGTCGCGGGGGCGATCGAGCGAACCCGCCACTGGCTGGCTGGCCCCGGCGAGACGACTAAGGACCATCGTCGTTTCGTCTCTGAGGTGCAGGCAAGATTGAAGAAGACCACCGCTGATCCGGAATTCGATGGACGTTCGCTCGAATCGGTCGCCTGGATGGCGAACGAGTTGCGGTTGCGCATCGAATCTCATTTCCGTCCTCACGGCACGAAGGTTTCGGTGTATCGCGGCCGGCTCACTTCTGAAGCACGTCACGCTTCTGGTCTTGAAGGTCGCATTCCGTTCATCGGCGGTAGCGGCAAGAGCCGTCTGGATCGGCGTCACCACGCGGTCGACGCCGCGGTCGTAGCGATGATCGACGAGTCTGTTTCGCGGACGTTGGCTGAACGGATCAACTTGCGTGACGCCCAACGGTTCACGAACCAAGCCGAGACTTGGAAGAGCCACACTGGTTCTAAACCTGCGTCTCAGCAGCGGTACAAGATTTGGCTCGATCAGATGGATGTCCTGACCGACTTGGTGAGTGAGGCGAT
>JAKPAQ010000083.1 GCA_029779385.1 Actinomycetes bacterium
GGACTCAAATCGTTCAAGTTCACGGCGTGGACGTGGCCATCGCCATCTGCGAAGACATTTGGCAGGAGGGGCCGTCACAGGCGGCCAAGTCCGCCGATGCCGGACTGCTGGTGGTCCTGAACGGCTCGCCATATGAGGCGGCCAAAGACGACACCCGGCTCGACCTTTGCGCGCGGCGAGCGGCCGATGCAAACTGCACCTTGGCCTACGTCAACTTGGTTGGCGGCCAAGACGAGCTGGTCTTCGACGGCGACTCGATGGTGGTCGATGCGACCGGCAACCTCGTTGCGCGAGCCGACCAGTTTGAGAGCGAACTGCTGGTCGTCGACCTCGACCTGCCCGCTGCTACCGCGCCCATGCCCGGCCCAGACACTCGCTTCGAAGGGCTGCAGGTCGAACGGTCAATCATCACCTCAGTGGCGTTAGCGCCCTATGCGCCCCGCGCCTCCAAGATCGCCGAACGCCTAGATGATTTGGCCGAGCGCTGGCAGGCGCTCGTCGTCGGGCTTCGCGACTACGTCCGAAAGAACGGCTTCAGTTCCGTGCTGTTCGGCATGTCCGGCGGAATCGACTCGACTCTCGTGGCGGCGATCGCCTGCGACGCCCTCGGCGCCGATCGCGTATTCGGGGTCTCCAATCCGAGCCAGTGGTCCAGCGAGCATTCCAAGGACGACGCGGCCGATCAAGCCGCCCGCACCGGGCTGACGTTGCGAACTGTGCCGATTGCGCCGATTTTTGATCAGTTCCAGTCAAACCTGAGCCTGACAGGGTTGGCTGAGGAGAACCTCCAAGCCAGAATCCGGGCGGTGATCTGGATGGGCCTGTCCAACCAAGAAAACCACCTAGTTTTGGCGTGTGGCAACAAGTCAGAGCTGGCCACCGGCTATTCAACAATCTACGGCGACGCCGTCGGCGGTTATGCACCGATCAAGGACGTCCCCAAGACGCTCGTTTGGCAGCTGGCCACTTGGCGAAATGAGTTCGCAGTTCAGCGGGGTGAAACTCCCCCGATTCCGCCCGGCACGATCACCAAACCGCCCTCGGCAGAGTTGCGGCCCGGCCAGCTCGACAGCGACAGCCTGCCCCCGTACGAGGTCCTCGACGCGATCTTGGACGCCTATGTCGAACGGGACTTGGGCACCGCCGAAGTCATCGCCGAAGGTTTCGACCCGGCGCTGGTCGATCGGGTTGCCCTGCTTGTAGATCGGGCCGAATACAAGCGCCGCCAATACCCGCCGGGCCCGAAGATCAGCCGGCGAAACTTCGGCAGGGACCGTCGCGTGCCAATCACCAACCGGTGGCGCGAAAAGCACTAACCGTCTGAATTATTTGGTGTTCTCCACTTGGGACTCCCCCAAAAAGAACTGGACCCGCATTTGACCGTCGTCATCAAGTTTGTCGACGATAACTTCTTCGACGGGCTTCTGGTCGGATTCAAATGACCATTCGCCGCCAGGAGATCGTTCACTAACCACGACATCGACGCGCATCCCCTGCAGGTTCGCCGTCCGCCGGAAATGATCGTCCTCGCGGTGCGCCCAAGCGTTGTCGAAATAGACTTCGCGACCGTCAGCAACAAGTGCCGCCTCAATCGCCGGCGCGACTCCTAGCCAGGAGACCAGTCCGAAACCGCGGACCGCGACCGGATACTCCGCTAGGGCAGGTTTGGCCATAACTTCCATCGCGGCATCGACGGCGAGTTGGGCTTGTTTGTTGTCTTGGTCGTAGCGTTGCTGAGTCATGATGCGCGCATACGCTTCGGGCATCTGCACCAAGCCAACGACGGCCGCCAATCCAGCAACTGCCGCGACCGCCTTGGTCGAAATCTGGATTTTGCGCTTGGCCGCGTAAGCCAACGCCGCCAGCGCGACCCAGACAAGAACCAGAACCGTGTGCAGGATCGTCGCGGCGATCGCGAAGTCGAGATAGATGACTCGCAGACCACCTGGCGTTTTGCTGCCGGCCCACCAAATGACCAGAACCGCAACGGTCGTCGGGATCATCGCCGGAGTTATTAGATCGCGGCCGTCACCGAACTGGCTGCGGGCGCGCTTCTTGCGCCAAGCGACAAACAGAATCATCGCGGTGAGGATCAACATCAGCACGCCGAGCCGGCCAACACGCAGCTCCGCCCGGAATCGTTGATCCCACGGGAAAAGCATGTAAACCAAGTGGACGAAGCCTTCTCGCCTACCCTTGGCCGTTCCGTCCTCGCCCGAAGACAACCGCAAAATCTCACCGACATTGTTGGGCGAGTAGGAAATCAAGTCGATCAGCGGACCGAACCAGCAAAGTACGCCAACGCCGATCGCCCAACGCAACTCGCGGCGGCGAACGACGCGCTGGCGCGACCGACGCCACCGAACAACCGTTCGCCCGAGCAACACGGCCGAGACGATTACCGCGACTGGCAGCAAACTCAGGTGGGATTGACCCACGAAACTCGCACAGAAAACGTATACCGGCCAGAGCCCGCGGTGATCCAACATGATGCGCCAGCCAAGGGCGAGCATCGCCAACACTCCAAGTACCGGGGGCCACGGGTTCCACGGCAGAACGAGCGAATCGCCAAACATCGCGATAATCCCGAGCACGGTGAAAGTCATGATGGCCACACCGAGTCGATCGGCGGCCCGATAGCCGGACCAGATCGCGGTCCCAGCAAAGCCGAGGGCCAGCAGCAGGCAGCCGATGACGAGCCCGGCCGGATTGAAACCGGTGAGCAGGTAGGGCAGGCCGATTAGCCAAAACTCCATTGGACCGGGGTGGTGCGCCCAAACGCCGGGACTGGTCACGTCACTGGTCGATCGCATCCCCAGCAGCGGCAGGTGCCCGGTCCAGGCGTCGTGCGCCTTGATCGCGATTACGGCCTCATCACCGTGTGGAATCCAGCCGCCGGAAATGATCACAAAGGCGTAGTAGAACAGCGGGACCGAAACGATCGCGAACGGGATCCAAAACAAGAGGTGGTCGCGCATATGCAGATTCACTACGAACCGCTTTACCGCGTTCACCAGGTTCCTCTCGTTATGTTGCTGACCGCCGAGAGTCTACGGCAGCGGCAATCGGCAGCCGAACGACTTAGCGATATTCAAGGAGCAAGAGTTCGAAATCCTCGGTCTGCGAATTGCGGACCGCACCTAAGTCTCGTAGAACCGAACCGTCAGGGCGAACAACGACAGCATCCACGACCCGCGCGCCCTCGGGTGCGACCCACGGCTGCACCATCGGTCCGCTCTCGCGCACCAACAACTCTCGTCGGGCACCACCAAGCCATTCACGGCGCCAGGCTTGGTCCTGATCTATCACGACGTTTCGAAGCACGGCCGGCTCCCCGTGGGCTACGGCGGCCGCTTGCACCGCAGATGCCAGGCTCGCCCACGCGATCGGACCGACCCCATCAACAACGAGCGGCAGATCCGCGACCTCGCGATTCTCGGCAAGCAAGGTGATGGCCGCTTCGGTTACTTCAGCTGCGAGGTCGCTTGAAGCCGACTCGGCTCTGGGCAGTACTGGAATTAATAGAGCCAGGACACCGAACGCCACCGCGGCGACTATTGGTGCTCGACCTTTGACCGGGAGAAGGTTTCTGACTAGCGCAACTGCAATCAGCGCAAGTGGCCCGGAAAGGAACGTCAGATACCCGAACCTCGCCGGCAGTAGCACCGCGACCGCGGCGACTGAACCGGCAGCAACCGCTCCCAACGTAAACAGCGAACCCCAAACCTCTTGGTCTCGACGGTGCCAACTGGCGTAGACAAGGACCAGCAGGGCGACCCCGATTAGGTAGGCGACTGCTCGAGTGCCGCCAGCGACCGGTTGCCCGCCCCCGTCAAGCACCCAACGGACCAAGGACTGAAGATTCCCCGGATCGCGAGTCAAAGCATCAGTGACTGGCGCCCACCAGCAAACGACCACAATGCCCATCACCAAAGCCCATTTGGCTGCCCCCATCGCTAGTTGCCGTCGAGCACCGATCACGACCGCGACGAAAAGCGCAATCGCCACCGGAACTCCCGCAACATGCGACTGGGCCGCAAGCGCAGTGGCAAACACAAACCAAGCGATAAACCCGCGACGTCCTTCAAGCACCGCCCAACCAAAAACGAGAGCCGCAAGCAGCGAAATCCAGGTCACGTTCGGGTTCCAGCCGGTCAACATCCGGCCGGCAAGAAAAACCTCAACGGCCGCAAAAGAGATCGCCACGACGGCGATTCCGCGACGACCGGCAACCAGCTCTGCCGCCCGCAACGACGCTATGATCAGCGCCCCCATCACCACCAGTGCGCCGACGAGCAATCCGACCGAATTGTGAGCGGTCAACGAATACGGGACCGAAATCAGCTGGAGGAACAACGACCCGGGGTGATTGGCGAAGAGGCCTTCGACCTCGTGATAACTCGTCGCCGGCATGCCGAGGAGTTGCAAATGTCCGCTGAATACGTCGTGAACCTTCACCGTCTGGATCCCCAAGTCCCCCTGAGGCGTCCACGACGCGAACGACAGTCGGGCCAGCCACCAAACCAACGGCACCGTCAATAGGCCGCAGGCCGTGACGAGGAACTTGCGGTTGCCGGACATGAGTCGTGAGTCTAGCCTTCGGCGAAGGCCTCCGACTTCTGCTTTGTCTCCACTAGGCTGACCTTATGGAAGAAATTGCTCCTTACGGCGCCGGACCGAAATCGGCTGGCAGCCTCACCAAGGACCTAACCAAAGTTCGCACCCACCACCTACAGAAGTGGAAGGAGCAGGGCCAAAAGTGGGTCATGCTCACCACTTATGACCAATACTCGGCACAAATTTTTG
>JAKPAQ010000090.1 GCA_029779385.1 Actinomycetes bacterium
TATTTGTCCGTCGACGTCGAACGGCGGGTCGAGCAGAAACGCGAGGCTCTCGGCGGTGTACTGGCGCACGATCGCCGGGCCGTAACTGCCGATCCAAGTCGCAGCCGAACGCCCGGTGGTGTGCGTCGCGAGCGACTTCTCGGCCTCAAGCAAAGTGACGGTGCGATCCTCGGCCAACTCATAGGCGATCGAGATTCCCGAAATCCCACCGCCGATCACGATGACGTCCATGACCCATCATGACCCCTGCCGCTGCCGAAGTGGGCGAAAGGTCAGGATTGGGCGGTTTGGTTGACAGGCAAGTCTGCCGTGCGCGTCCAGATCATGTCCTCGTCAAGGTCGGTTCGTTTGGCGTCCCAACTGTCGAGGAACCAGTTCTGGCGAACCTTCCACGGGGTGCGCGCACCCGACTTGGGTAGAAGTTCGTCGGCGCGGGCGATGTAGCCGCTGGCCAAATCGAGCAGTCGAGTGTCTTGACCAAAGTCGGCGTTCGGGTCCGGGGTGCCGTAGGCGTAGCCGTGCAGGTCAAGGTGGTTGAGATAGTCCGCGACGTACTTCCAAGTCAAGTCAGCTCGCAACGTCCAAGATGCGTTCGTGTAGCCGACACACCAGGCGAGGTTCGGCACGCCGCTGAACATTTGCCCCTTGTAGACGTATAGCGAGTTCGGCTCGACTTTGGTGCCGTCGACGGTGATGTCGACGTTGCCCATCGCAACCAGTTCCAGACCGGTCGCGGTGACGACAATGTCGGCTGGCAGGTGTCTGCCGGACTCCAATTCAATTCCGGTGGGAGTGAATCCGCCGATCCGGTCGGTGACAATTTCAGCTTTGCCGGATCGAACTGCTTTATATAGGTCACCGGCCGGCACGACGCACAGCCGCTGATCCCACGGCATGTATGGGGGGCGCAGGCTTTGCGGGTCAACTTCGGGCATCGACTTACTCGTCAATCCGAGCAGGATTCTTTCGGGCGGTTTTCGGGAAGGCGCGGCAGAACTGATAGAAGCCGACGGTCATCACCGCATACCTGAGCCGGGCGACATGGTGCACGAGCTTGTTCGGCAGCACTCGGCGGGCAGCGTTGGCGACGACATCTCGCCCGGGCTGGCTAAGCACATAGGTGGGGGTCCGCTGCAGCATCGTGACCTTCGCGGCCTTTTCGGCCATCGCTGGCAGCAGGGTGATCGCGGTCGCGCCCGAGCCGATGATTACGACGTTCTTGTCGGCGTAATCAAGGTCCTCTGGCCAAAACTGCGGATGGACGAGTTGGCCGCCGAAGTCTTCCTGTCCGGCGAACTCAGGCGCGTGCCCTTGGTCGTAGGAGTAGTAGCCGCTGCACAGATAGAGGAAATTGGCGCGCATGATTTCGGTGCTGCCGTCGGCCAAGTCGGAGGTGACCGTCCAGGAGGCGGTTTGGCTGTCCCAGTCGGCGCGGGTCACTTTTCGGCCGTAGCGGATCTTGTCGGCGATGCCGTGCTTTTGGGCGGTGGCTTCGATGTAGTCGCGAATGTCTCCGCCGTCAGCGATCGCTTTGGAGTTCGTCCACGGCTCGAACCCAAACGCGAGCGTGTACATGTCCGAATCGGAGCGCACTCCCGGGTAGCGGAACAGGTCCCACGTCCCGCCGATTCGTTCGCGACCCTCGAGAATCGCGTAGCTGCGTTGGGGGGCGCGTTCGGCTAGGCGGTAGGCTGCGCCGACACCCGAGAGGCCCGCGCCTACGATGAGAACGTCTACGTAATCGCTCATTGCACCATCCCTATGTGACATTGGTGGTGTCACATTAGCAGGAGTTGTGGCGTGCGTCACTACTCGCTCGCTTTCGGTCTGGCCCGCGGTTGGTGACCACTGGCCCTTTAGGATTCAAGACATGACTGCGCCCACTACCGAAGAGCCGACTCCCGACTTCGACGAGGCCCCCCGTTCGGACCGCGGTATCGGAATCTTCTTAGCGATCACCAGTTCGGTCGCCTTGGCTGCCTCGCTGATCTTGACCAACGACAAGATCGAGTTGCTGAAGGCCGAAATCACTGGCGAAAACCTCAACCTCGGCTGTGACTTGTCGGCTTGGGTGAGTTGCAGCCAAGTGGTGACGTCCGATCAGGCGTCGGCGTTCGGTTTTCCGAACTCGCTCATCGGGATCGTCGCCTTCAGCGTGCTGCTGACTCTGGGGGTTGTTCTAGCCACCGGCATCTCACTGCCTCGCTGGATGTGGCTTTCCATGGAAGCCGGAGCGGTCCTCGGTATTGCTGGCGTCACCTGGCTGCAATACGAGTCCATCTACCAAGTCGGCTACTTGTGCCCCTGGTGCATGGTCGTCTGGTCGATGATGATCCCGATTTTCGTGGTCCTGACTGCACGCGTCACCGGTAGCCGCTTCTTGAAGAACTGGACTGTGCTGATCATTGCGCTGTGGTTCGTGGCCGTTGG
>JAKPAQ010000135.1 GCA_029779385.1 Actinomycetes bacterium
GGTGTGCTTCTTGCTGTGGCCCCACCCCGCCGGCGCGGCAGTGCCGCGGATGCCGCCGGTATGCCGTCCGGCCGCAAGAGCGGGTCATCTCGCTTCATGGACACGCTCAACGAGCGCTGGGATCAGCGCCAAGACGGTGGTCGCGACTAGATGTACTGAGCCGTCACGTTGGTAACAGTCGGCTGATGGGGGTTGCTCCGATGCCGGTGTGGATGCGTTCAGTGTTGTAGTGCTGAAGCCAGGGCGCAAGGGCGTCTCGTCGGGCTTGGTTGGTGGTGAAGATTTGCCGGTAGGCCCATTCGGTGGCGAGGGTGCGGTTGAGGCGTTCGACTTTGCCGTTGGTCCAGGGGCAGTGCGGTTTGATGAACCGCTGTTGAGCTCCGATCGCGGCGACCGCGTTCTTGAAATCGGCCGAGTTCCGATAAGCGAACGCGTTGTCGGAGAGGACTCGTTCGATCCTCGGGATGCCCTGGCTGGCGAAGAACTCGGCCGCGCGCAGCAGAACGCCGGCCGCGGTGGTTCCTTTCTCGTCATCGTGGATCTCGGCATAGGCCAGGCGGCTGTGGTCGTCGATGACGGCGTGGACGTAGTCGAAGCCGATCGGTGTCTTGTCGAGCCGGGAAGTGTGGTTGGTGGTGGTTTCGCGTCGGGCTCGCCATCCGCCGCCGTCAGGGATCTTGCCCAGTTTCTTCACGTCGACATGCACCAACTCGCCCGGCCGCTCACGTTCATAGCGGTTCGCGGTCGCTCGAGATGCTCTGATGAGTTCTCCGGTCAACGGATCACACCACGACAGCCGAGGCACGTGATGACGGGCAAGGATGCGCGAGATCGTGCGCGCGGGCACTCCCGTCACTGCCGCCAACCGCAGCGGACCCTGCCTGAGCTCACGGCGAGCGGCCAGGACTGCAACCTCACGATCTTCAGTCGTGCGGTTGGGTGATCGAGAAGGTCGGCTAGACCGGTCGAACAGAGCATCAGTTCCGCCACTTCGGAAACGGCGGACCCACCGATAGGCGGTCTGACGGGACACACCCAGCTCGGCAGCAACATGAGCAACCGGACGACCGGCCGCCACACGTTCAACAATCAGCGCCCTACCGAAC
>JAKPAQ010000165.1 GCA_029779385.1 Actinomycetes bacterium
TGCTGCATCTCCCGTGGCCCGAAGAGCGGACGAAGGGCGGACGCGCCCGAGGGAACGCGTACACATACCCCGAGAGTGTGCGCGTGGGCGTCGCGCTGATGTGCCCCTTCCCCCGATGGGATCTCAGCGCGGCGCCGCTCCCGCCGAAAGCAGTCGACTCGACTTGCCGGCGAAAAAATGTGCCCCCGAGAGGATTCGAACCTCCGACCTGCGGTTTAGGAAACCGTTGCTCTATCCCCTGAGCTACGGGGGCGCACCGGACTATCCTGCCACGTCGGTTTGCGCCAAAGATAAGTACCGCATCGTAGACTTGCTGGGTGCGGATCCTGCTGACTGGCGCAAACGGCGTCATGGGAAGAGCCGCCATCTCGGCCTTAGTGGCAGCAGGACACGAAGTGCGAGGCCTAATCAGGTCTGATTCTGCCGCCGCAGTTGTTGAAACCGATGGTGCCGTGCCGGTGTTTGGCGACGTGCTCGACCACGCTTCGATGGTTGCTGCCATGCGCGACTGTGATGTCGTAGTCAATTTCGCAACCCACATCCCGGTCGGCCTAAAGATGTTTGCGCCAGGCTCGTTGAACCGAGTGAACCGCATTCGAACCATCGGCTCCCAGGTCGTCGCCGAAGCGGCCCACGAGGCTGGTGTCGGGCGGATAGTCCAACAGAGCCTCAGCTTCATCTACGTCGCTCGCGGTGACGAGTGGATTGACGAGTCGACCCCAGTTGACGTCACTGCGGTAAGCGAGCCGCTCGTCATCGCCGAATCGAACGCTCGCCAACTTGAGCAGAGCGGAGCGACCGCGGTTTGCCTTCGGTACGGGCTGATTTGTGGCGACGATCCGAACTCGCAGTACTTCCTCAACCGGGCGAGGCGTCGTAAGGCAATCGGCTTTGGAGATCCCGGATCTTGGATGCATGTGATCCACCCCGACGACGTCGGCAGTTCCACCGTCGCAGCCTTGACTGCGCCTAGCGGGGCGTACAACGTTGGAGCCGAACCGATCACCCGCCGCGGATATGTCGACGCGATCGCGCAAGCCGCCGGTCGAACCGAGGGCCGGTTCTACCGCGACTGGCTGTTTGGGGTCACCGCCGACAAACTCGAGCTGCTGGCCAGACCCCAGCGAGTGAGTTCGCAACTATTCACCGACCGGACCGGCTGGAAACCGTCGCGGCCAGTACTTACTAAGGAGTGGTTCATGGCTGCCGACGAAGCCGAAAAAAGCAGTCGGGCAGCTCGCGAACGAGCCGCCCGACTACTGGGAGACCTAATGCCGACCACCACTTCGGACGAAACCGCCGAAGGCTGGGGCGAAACCGAAACGTCCAGCCGCGACGAAGACCTACGCCGAGACGTACCCCCGCACCACGGCAAAGACTGAGGCCTTAGGCAGTCGGGTTGTTGCGCGCGAGCGAGTCGCGGATTTCGCGGAGCAAGACGATCTCTTCGCTGGGTTCGTCGGGCTCGGGCTCAACATCGGCTGAACCTAGCGCCATGAGTTTCTTCGATGGCACGACGAAGGCAAAGTAGATCACCGCGGCAGTAATCGCGAAGGTGATCAGCGCGTTGATGGCCGCAGCCAAATCAATAGTCGTGCTCTTGTCGTCGGGCACCAATTGGAATTTCAACCCGCCGATGTCACCGCCGCCGAAAACGTTGATGACCGGTTCAATCAGCGACCCAGTCAAGGTGGTCACCAGTGCGGTGAACGCGGTGCCGACGACGACCGCAACGGCCAAGTCGATGACGTTGCCGCGAAATAGAAAGTCCTTGAATCCAGAAAGCATGGATGCTCCTCGTGTGCAGGCTCAGGTTGAAGATTTGAGCCTATCGGGAACTTTCGCGTGGTCGCTACTGTGATCGGCTAACGGTTGCGTTCAGGCGATGAGTGATCGAAAGTTGAGCGATCTGCGCGGCCAACTTTTCGGTCGTCGCGACGCCCAACACCGCCGATCCGCGATCGGGCTCGACACGGATGCTCACCAACTCCACCGCAGCAGCAACGGACCTGCCGCCGCCATCATCACCTACCGCCACGAGGTCGATTCGGTCGCCGGGGCGCAGCAGCTCGCCGGTGGCGTTTGGGACTTCGGCGACCGCCAATACTTGGTTGCGACCAAGGTTTCGGGGATTTACCACTCGTCGATCGGTGAAAACCTCACCACGGCGCATCGACCCGGCAAGGACCCGGCCAGTTAGGTCTTCGGCCTTGAGCGCGCCCGCCGGTATCGCATCAACAGGCAGGCGCCGGCTAACCAGATCTCGCTGGCTAACGGGCTTTCCGCCTGCCAAATCGCGGGCGGCGACGAACACAGCGCGAGTGTCCGGAGTTTTGGTGATCGCACTGATTGCGGTTGCGACCGAAAGGCCCACCAGAATCGCCGCAATTAGTCGACGGTGAATGAGAATTTTGCGAATCGCCTGGTCCATTTGGGCAGGCTAGAGAAAATGTCGGCAACAGTCGCCGACTGTCCACAGGACGGGTCAGGCGGCGCCAGAATCCTTGCTGGGCTTAGCGGCAGGTTTTGCGCTTGAAGTCGAGTCGCTCGATGAGCTAGTCGATCGGCTGTCGTTGCGGTAGAAGCCAGAGCCCTTAAAGACCACGCCAGCGGCACCAAATACTTTACGAAGTTCGCCCTC
>JAKPAQ010000166.1 GCA_029779385.1 Actinomycetes bacterium
CGTCGGGCGGGCGATTTGGGTAACTGGCGTCACCGCTGGCAGCACGTCACCTGACTGCGGACGACCCAACAGCACAAATCGTTCACGTGGAATATCGACCCCGTTTCGCACATACCGGTCGATGGCGGCCTCACCCGATGCCACCAGCACGTCATAGCGAAGATGTCGCGAGTGGTAACTGCCGGACTTGTCGGAGTCGCCGTGCCCCAACCACACATGTCGCACCGTTGGCACGCCCAAGAACTTGAGGTGCCCGGGCGCGTTGTGTACATAGAAGAAGGTCGTGATGCTCGGTACCGCCAGCAGCCGCAGGTCGCCGAGCACGTCCGAACCGACCTGGATCCAAGGCAGCTTCGGTTTGATTCCGGCGCGAAGTTCGGCGCAGTAGTGCTCGCGCAGTGAAAAGATTGCCCCCCGGTCACCCGAGGCCATCAGGTGCGGCTCCCACATCCCCACGTGGATCGGGCCGCCGCCGTGCCCGCCGTAGGCGAGGACGAACTTGGGTTCAAGCCGCGTCAGCGCGGCGCGAACCGCTCGCCGGGCCTGCCAGACTTTGACCTTGTCGACGATCACGACTGCGGCCGCGGCCGCGAGCAAACCGACCAACAGCCAGACCAACTCGACCGGCGCGGTCAGCGCGACGGCCAACGCGGCCACTGCACCCAGCCAGCGGACGGTGAGGACGAACGGACCCCGGTCGGCCGGCTCGGGCGCCGGACAAACCTTCGGCTCGCCAATGCCGGGCAGACCGTGGGCGTGCGGCGGTGTCGGTGGCCGCAGCATCGCGAGCCGAACCAAGACCACGCCAAGAACCGTAGCCGCAATAACGGCTGGCTCTATTTGGCCGCCGAGACCACGAAACGCCAGCACAACCGCCCCGACGACGATCAGCGCGAGCGTTGAGCGGATGAACAACCTCCGCCTAGTTGGCACGTTGGTGCGGAACCGGTGCTGCAGGTCGGTGCGGCGCCGGTCATAGGAGCCTTGAAGCCGCGGCAGGAAACTCAACTCAGGTTCAGACATCGGCCCAAGTATCGCCGTTTAAAGTCCTCAGTCGAAGATCGGCTCGCGGGTTCGCGACCGTTTCAGTTCGAAGAAGCCGTCGTAGGATGCCAATGCGCGGGCGCCATCGAACACCACACCGGCCTGCTCGCCCTTTGGTGCCGGCGAAACCACCGGGCCGAAGAAGGCGACCTCGCCGATGGCGATAACTGGGGTGCCGACGTCTTCGCCGACGCGACTGATGCCGTCATTGTGGGAGGCCCGCAGCGCCTCGTCATAGGAGGGGTCGTCGGCGGCGGCGGCGAGCTCGGGCGCCAAGCCAACTTCGGCCAGTGCCTCACGGTAAAGCTCGTCGGTGAACTCGCGGCCTTCGACGTGATGCTTGGTGCCCAACGCGGTGTACAGGTCGCGCAACACTTCAGGTCCGTGCTGGGCCTCGGCTGCGATACAAATCCGGACCGGACCCCAACCGCGCGCCAACAGGTCACGGTAGGACTCCGGCACGTCCTTGCCTTCGTTGAGCACCGACAAGCTCATCACGTGAAAGTTCGTTTTCACTGGTCGCACTTGTTCGACTTCAAGCAGCCAACGCGAAGTCATCCACGCCCAGGGGCAGAGCGGATCGAACCAGAGGTCAACGGTTTCAGTAGCGGTCATGACTTCGTCAACAACGGTCGGCCCGCGCGCATTTCCTCAACCAAAGATTGCACCACTGCGTCCAATTCGCCGCCGTTGCTTTCGGCGACGTCACGCTGACGCTGATAGGAGGCGCCGGTCGCAACCATGTCAGCAATGCCAGCCAGTTCGGCGGCGCAACCCAAGTCTTGGGCGACCGGCTCCAACACCGGCAGCAACTTGGTCAGATCGTCGGTCACGAGATCTTCGCGGCCCGAATCGTCAAGGATCAAAATGGCGTCCATGCCGTAGCGAGCGGCCCGCCATTTGTTTTCTTGGGCGAACCACGACGGAATTGACGGCAGTTCGCGGCCGGCATCAAGTTCGCGGGAGAAGTGCTCCACCAGGCAGTGGGTGAGCGCCGCGACACTGGCCAATTCCGAAATGTTCGAGATGCCGTCGCAGATTCGCATCTCCAGTGTGCCGAAGGCCGGCGAGGGGCGGATGTCCCAACGGATCTCGTTGAAGTTGTCGATCACGCCGGTCTTGAGCATGTCGTCCACGTATCGCTCAAGTTCAGCCCAAGTGTCGAACTGGAACGGCAGCCCGGCGGTGGGCAGTTGCTGGAACATCAGCGCCCGGTTCGAGGCGTAGCCGGTGTCCTCGCCGCCCCAGAACGGGCTGGAGGCGCTGAGTGCCTGGAAGTGGCCGTAATAGGTGAGCATCGCCCGACTGATCGGCAAGACCTTGTCGCGGTCTTCGATGCCGACGTGAACGTGAACGCCATAAATCAGCATCTGCCGGCCCCACCATTGGGTGCGGTCGATCAACGTCGCGTAGCGTTCCTTGTCGGTGACTTTCTGTTGCGTCCAACGCGCGAACGGGTGAGTTCCGGCGCACATCAGTTCAACTCGCAGCGGATCGGTGACCGCCCGCAACTCGTCGATGCTGCGCTGCAGGTCGGCAGTCGCCTCTCCGACGGTGCGGCAAACGCCGGTAACCACTTCGACAGTGTTGAGCAGCAACTCTTGCTTGATGTGGGGGTGTTCGGTCCCGTCGGCTGGCGCAACCGAATCGAGAATCGTTTGGGCAACTTGGCGCAGGTCGCCGGAGTCCTGATCGACTAGAGCAAGTTCCCACTCGATCCCGATCGAGGACCGCGCTGAGGACGAGAAGCCGATCTCCATGGGTACATCCTGCCCGAGGATGTCGGATTAGCCGACAAGTGCCAAAGTAGGAGACATGCCCGGAACTAACCTCACCCGTGAAGAAGCCCAACAACGCGCCTCGGTCGTCTCGGACGCCAGTTACGACATTGCGTTGGATTTGACCACCGGCAGCGAACGCTTCGGCTCGGTCACCACGTTGACCTTCGCCGCCACGCCAGGGGCGTCAACGTTCGTCGACTTGGTCGACGCTGAACTCGAATCGGTCGAACTGAACGGCCAAGCGATCGACCTGGCTGGATATGCCGACTCGCGGATCGAACTGACCGGTCTGGCCGCGAACAACACGCTCGTGGTGGCCGGTTCGTGCCTGTACTCGCATTCGGGTGAGGGCCTGCACCGGTTCGTTGACCCGACCGACGACCGGGTCTACCTGTACACCCAGTTCGAGGTGCCGGACGCTCGACGCGTGTTCGCCACGTTCGAGCAGCCGGACTTGAAGGCCGAGTTCACCTTCCATGTGACCGCGCCGGCACATTTCAAGGTCGTCTCCAACTCCCCCACCCCCGAACCGGTGCCCGCCGCCGACGGCGCCGCCACTTGGCATTTCGCGCCGACGAAAAAGATGAGCACTTACATCACCGCGCTGGTGGCCGGGGATTACCACGAGGTTCGCGACACTTACGACGGCGACTTTGGCCAGATCCCGTTGGGTGTTTTCTGTCGCCAGTCGCTCGTGCCGTTCTTGGACGCCGACGACATTTTCTTGATCACCAAGCAGGGTTTTGAGTTCTTCGAGGGCGCCTTCGAGATGGGTTACCCGTTCGGCAAATACGACCAGCTGTTCGTGCCCGAATACAACATGGGCGCGATGGAGAACGCCGGCTGTGTGACGTTCCGCGACGAAATGATCTTCCGCAGTCGCCAGACCGTGGCCGCCTATGAGCAACGCGCGAACACGATCCTGCACGAGATGGCCCACATGTGGTTCGGCGATCTGGTGACGATGAAGTGGTGGGATGACCTGTGGCTAAACGAGTCGTTTGCCGAGTTCGCCGCCCACCATTCGTCGGTCAAAGCCACTCGCTTCACTGACGCGTGGACGGGGTTCACGAACAATCGCAAGAACTGGGCGTATCGCCAGGACCAGTTGCCGTCTACTCACCCGATCGCGGCCGACAACTATGACTTGCACGCGGTGGAAGCGAACTTCGACGGCATCACTTACGCCAAGGGCGCCTCGGCGCTCAAGCAGTTGGTCGCGTGGGTCGGCGAGGACGACTTCTTTGCTGGCCTGCGCCAATACTTCACCAAGCACGCCTATAGCAACACCGAGTTGTCCGACTTGTTGGCTGAACTTTCCGCCGCCTCTGGCCGAGAGTTGGACAGTTGGGCGGCCGAATGGCTCCAGACCTCCGGAGTGAACACGCTGCGAGCGGACTTCGACGTCGACGAAGGCGGCCACTTCACCCGTTTCGAGGTTATCCAGAGCGCGAGCGCCGAATATCCGACGTTGCGCCGGCACCGAATCGCGATTGGCCTCTACAACCGCCAAGGCGACAAGTTGGTTCGCACTGAACGGATCGAAACCGATATTCGCGGTGAACGCACCGAAGTCATCGAACTACTCGACCATGTGCGCCCCGACCTGATTTTGCTAAACGACGACGACCTGACTTACGCGAAGATCCGCCTCGACGAGGGGTCGTTTGAGACGCTGCTGACTCAGATCGGCAGTTTCGCTGACTCGCTGCCGCGCGCGCTGTGCTGGGGTTCGGCTTGGGACATGACCCGAGACGCCGAACTGACTTCGGCCCAGTTCGTCGAGTTGGTGCTCGCCGGCGTGGGCACCGAATCTGATTTGACGGCCGTGTCGTCGCTGCTGCGCCAGGGCCAAACCGCGATCAGCCTGTTCACCTCCGATGCTGCCCGGCCGGCACTGGCGGCGCGTTGGGAAGCGGCGTTGGCCGACTTGTTGAACTCGGCTGAACCTGGCAGCGACCACCAGTTGGCGTTCGCGCGGGCAT
>JAKPAQ010000209.1 GCA_029779385.1 Actinomycetes bacterium
GGTGTCGGTGGTGCGAGGATCGTCCTATGGATAGCTGGTTGTGGATCATCCTGGCAGTCGCGGTCATCGGGCTCTCGTTGGCAATGATGACTGCCATTCGCAAGTCGGTCGGCTCAAGCGACAAACAGCGGCAGGGGTGGTACCCAGACCCGAAGAACCCTGCGCAGTATCGGTACTACGACGGCAACAAGTGGACCGAGATGACCGCGAACGGTGACCAAGACCCGCCGAATTCGTAGGCGGCTGCACTCACCGACGGCTCGCACCCCGCAACCACGCGGCCCAAGCGCGCCCGGGAGGACTCGAACCCCCAACCGACCGGGTAGAAACCGATTGCTCTATCCATTGAGCTACGGGCGCATAGCGACGATTTTGGCGTCGCATTGCCGAATCCTAATGGGGCCGTTATCGAAGGTCGCGCTACTGGTGTATTCGTGCCCGCCGATTCGGGACGTTGGACCTTGATTTGCGCCTTGCTTTTTGCGGGGTCTGCAATTTCTCACCCATCTGCGTTGGCCTCTAGTAATCCGTGCCGGGGAGGAATAGCGTCGAACCTGCCAGCGATGAAGTGCGGGCTGGCGATGTGATGTTCGCGCCCGCCGATGAGGAGTGTCAATGACTGCAACGAACCAGACGAGTGGCGCAATGGCCGACGTCGAGCATGTAGTGGAACGACTTTCGGAAATCAGCGAGGCCGAACTCGCCTCAGTCGATGCGTGGTGGCGAGCGGCGAACTACTTAACAATCGGACAGATCTATCTGCGCGACAACCCATTGGTGAAGCGTCCGCTGACAGTTGACGACATCAAGCCACGGCTTCTTGGGCACTGGGGAACGAGCCCGGGGTTGTCCTTCATCTACGCGCACGCCTCCCGTTTGATCAGGGCGACTGGTCAATCAACGATCTACATGGCGGGGCCCGGCCACGGTGGTCCGGCGCTCGTCGCGGCCTCCTGGCTGGAGGGCACCTACACCGAGTGTTTCCCGAAGATCACCCAAGACGAAGCCGGAATGCTTCAGTTGTTCCGGCAGTTCTCTGCCCCGGGTGGAATCCCAAGCCATGCGTCGGTGACGACGCCGGGATCCATTCACGAGGGTGGCGAGCTCGGGTACGTACTCGTGCACGCATTCGGCTCGGTTATGGACAACCCGGAGCTCATGACCATCGCAGTCGTTGGCGACGGCGAGGCAGAGACGGCAACCCTTGAAGGT
>JAKPAQ010000212.1 GCA_029779385.1 Actinomycetes bacterium
TGACGTCTTCCAGGGTGACCGGGATCCGGTGATCGGCGGTCGAGGGCTGGAAGGTGCTGGTCAGGTAGGCGGTGAAGTCCAGGAAGTCGAACCCACCGTGCGGCGTCGTGTAGGTACCCGAAGCCGAACCCTGCTGGATGTTCGCAGGATCGTGGTCGCCCACGTTCGCCGTCGTGAAGTTCACGATGGTGTCGTAGCCGAACTTCTGGCCGGCGCCGGTCGTGTCGAGCACGATCGTCTCGTTGCTGGAACCGTCGAACAGCCAGCCGTCGAGCGTCGCATAGACGTTCGAACCGCTGTCGAACACGGTACCGGCAGGAGCGTCCGGCGTGAAGTTGCCGGTGTAGCCGTTCGTCGAGAGAACAACCACGTCGTTGCCGAGGCCCGGGGTGTGGATGTGATCTGCTTCGTACGAACCGGCGTAGCCCGAGTAGTACAGGTTGTTGAACGACGTGCTCGGCGCAACCAGGCCGTCCAGCGTCTGGTTGTTGTTGAGGCCGCTGTAGAAGCCGTTGTCCAGCGCAGCGCCGACAAGCTTGTCGTACTGTCCCTGGGTCAAGCTGGCCCACGTCGCACCCGTGGCAATCTCGCCCGTGTTGACGAGGCCCAGCGTGACTGCTTCCGCGATCAGCGTCGAACTGATCACAGCAGTGCTGCTCTTGGCATAGGCGCCAAGCCGGCTGATACCAACATCAAGATCCTCGACGACATAGCCACCATCGCCGATCGTCGTGACGTAAAGCGTGTTGTTGGCGCCGATCGTGGCCTTCAGCAACTTGCTGAGGACCGGATCGCTCTCGATCGCGGCGATGATCGCCTTGTTGAGATCAACCTGCGTACCAAACGCCTTGCCCGAGGGAACGTCGATGGTGACGGTCTTCTCGAAGCCATTCTTGTATGCGCTGGCATCGCCGAAGGCGGAGTTGTTGCCATAGGCCTTCATGACGCCACCACCGGAGCCGCCCGAGTCGCTACCCGGACCCGAGAAGGTCACGGTCACCGAAGCACCGTCGATCAGCGAGTAGCGGAGCGGAACGCCAGGAAGCGAGTCCACGCTATGGCCCGTGTTGTAGTTGGCGCGATCAACATTGAACACCCAGGTGGCCTTACCGCCGTCCTGCGAACTGTAGATCGTGTCGTTGCCTTCGCCGGTATTGATGTCGAACTTGCCAGCACCACTCGTCCGAACAGTGTCGTCATCTCCACCAGTGTTGATGTCGACATTGTTGAGAATGATATGGTT
>JAKPAQ010000222.1 GCA_029779385.1 Actinomycetes bacterium
CAGCGGGCCGAGGTGGGCGTTGACTGGTTCGTCGTAGACGCCGAAGTTCATGTACTGCGGGTGGACGTAGAACTCGCGCCCGAGCGCCGGACGACCTTGGCCAAAACCCGACCGCAGCAGCAGTGACGAGTTGCCGATTGCGCCGGCGGCCAGCACGAGGCGGCCGGCGACCCAGGTTTGCGGCTTGCGGGCGGTGCCGGGTTTGCCGACCAGGCCGGTGACCCGGACCTTGTCGGGAAGCTCCTCAACCAAGGTCACTTCGACGTCGGCGATCATGGTCGCGCCGTCGGCTTCGGCCTTGGGCAGCGCGGTGATCGCGGTGGTCTGTTTGGAGTCGATCCGACAACCGGACAGGCACTCGATGCAGGAGTTCCCGTCGTCGAACCGGCAGTCGGCTTGGGCACGGCGAAGGGGAGCGTTCTGGTAGCCGTTGTGGTCGAACCCGGCATCGAAGATTTCGGCGTTTCGGTTGCGGTGCTGTTCTGAAACGGTCTGCAGGCAGATGTTGTGTTCGGCGCGGTCGTAGTAGGGGGCCATCGCCTCGATGCTGAAGAAGTCGACGCCGCTTGAGTTGCGGAAGTCGTCTAGGGCAATGTCGTCGAACCGGTCCATCAGGGCTTGGTTGACGATCGAGCCGCCGCCGAGAACTTTGGGACGCAAGATGGCTAGGGAGGCGTCGGTGTTGAGTTCGACGCCGCCGCCCCAAAACAGTTGGGCCGAGCCGTCGATTTCGGCGCGCGGATAGGTGTGCCGGTCGTAGCGGCCGCCGGCTTCAAGGATGAGGCAGTCTAGGCCGCTTGCGGCTAGTTCTCTGGCGACGTTGAGGCCAGATGTTCCGGCGCCGACCACGATCACATCGGGCATCGAGTTGGCGGTCATGAGTCCTCCAGGTGGGCAAGTAGGGCGTCGGTGGTCAAGGTGATGAGACGAGCCGCGGCTTCGTCGTCGCGGCTGGTGAGCCAAGCCAAGGTCAGGCCGTCGGTCATCGCGATCACCAGTCGGGCCAGGTCGGCGGTGGGGGCCGACCAAGTCACCTCGAATCGCTCGGCCACGTGGTCGAGCAGTTCGGCGGCGGCCGCGTGGTACTTGGCGTATTGGTCGGCGGCCAGGGCAGTCATGGTCGGGCGACGAAGCGCGTGTTGAGTCAGTTCGAACATGCCTTGCTCGCGGCCGGGGTCGGTGCGCACCAACTCTAAATAGGAGGTAAGGGCGCCGTGGATCGCTTCGCGCGGAGTGCGGGCTGCTGCGTCACCGAGACCAGCCAAACCGGCGCTGAGTTCGCCGTCGATGGTGGCGGCGATGATTTCGACCAGGAGTTGTTCGTGGGTTTCGTAGGCGTAGTGAAAACTCGCCAACGACATGCCTGCCTCGGCCACTATCGCGCGCGTGGACAGCGCGGCGAGCCCGTCGCGTTCGAGCACACGAACTGCGGCCGCGAACAACAGTTCACGGCGCTCGGCGACGCTCATTCTCGGCATAGGTAGCTTTCGACTTCGCAGAAGTGGGACACTCGTCCCACTTCGGGCTTGTGAGGACTCTGTCACCGCGTGGGAGCAGTGTCAAGCAGAACTGGCGAATCGGCAATTACCAAAGTCGGCGCATTGCCACCGGCTCGTTTCTTCAAATTCGGTGGAGAGCAACCGGGTCCCCGCCGAAGAAAGCCTGATTCTCCCTCCAGTCCTGGCGCCAAGAGAGATTCTTTCCTTTGCATCTGGCAATGTCGCCCTGCCATAGGAGCAATCCACGGAGGAACACCGAAAGAATTTGACCTGAAATTGCAGTTAGAAATCCAAGTCAGGGTGGTCGTCGTCATCGTCGGATTTGTCGGGCGTCGGGCGTCGGGCGTCGGACGTCAGAGGGGTCGGTCAAGGCAATCTCTCGCGGGCATATGTAACCAGTTCGTCTCGTACAGGACTAGCCCGGTCCAGTGCGGGCCGCGTACTGCTACTGTACGAGCGCCGGACGGGGTTTCCACCGGTCAGAGAGATAACCTCTGGCCCACTTTTTGGGGCAGGGGATTACAAAGTTGGGGGTATTCAATAATGCGGTTAGTTTCAGTTTTTCTTGCTTCAATTGCGGTGTTGGCCGGCGGTTTGGTGTTGGCTGGCCCAGCCCAGGCGGCCTGTGCACTCTCGGCCGTCGCGCCCAAT
Organism: Actinomycetes bacterium; assembly: GCA_029779385.1. The sequence goes on from JAKPAQ010000222.1 coordinate 2,151, forward strand.
AGCAACAACAATGGCTATGGCACCAGGGGGCAAACATGCAGTGGAACGGTGACGTTCACAGTCAAGGTCAAGAAGGATCGGAGTTTCCAAATCGATCCGACTGTCGGCTACTCAACCAAGACTGGCTTCAAGAACGGAACGTTGTGGGCCAACGGAGATTGCAGTGGGGGTTCCGGGTCGTACTACACCGAGGCGATCACGTCGACGCCCAATTCTGTTCAGTCCAACCGGGTAGGTCGCTGCTAAAGCTAAGGCGCCACGTCTGGCCCACCCGCCGCAAAACGGGTGGGCCAGATTAGCCACTTTTACGGAGGTTGTTGGTGGTCGATTCATTGCGCTTTGCAGATGTTTCGGTTTCTTATCGGTCGAAACTTGTCCTAGATGAGCTGTCTTGGGAGATCGGTCCAGGGATCACAGGGCTTTTGGGTCCCAATGGTGCAGGAAAGTCAACCTTGCTGCATGTCGCGTTAGGTATGGTGCGGCCTCGTGCTGGACGGGTCGAGATGCAGGTCGCTGGGCGGCAAGCACGAGTTGGGTTTTTGCCGCAACGGTTCAGTTTGGCCGCAGAGATGACGGTGCGTGACACCGTTGCATACACGGCGTGGGTTAACGGTGTCGGATCTAAAGAATGTGGCAAGGCCGCCGACGCGGCGATTGACCTTGTTGATCTGGGAGATCACCGCGCCAGTCGGGTGCGGAGCCTGTCAGGCGGGCAACGACAACGAGTCGGAATTGCAGCCGCGCTGGCTCATAATCCGGAGATCTTGATTTTGGACGAACCCACTGTGGGGCTTGACCCTGGTCAACGACTCAGGGTTAGAGAACTTATCGCCAATGTCGCCGGAGGCCGAGTCGTGTTGTTGTCGACGCACCTGGTAGAAGACATCGTGCACCTATGCGATCAAGTCGCAGTGATAACCCAAGGAAAGATCCGGTTCACCGGAACCCCGCAAAGCCTTGAAGCAATGATCGACGAGGACGAAACCACGCAAACTGTCTTCGGGTCACCTTTCGAGCGGGCCTACAACGGGTTGATCACGAGCCTTGGGGTAGTGAGTGACTGAGCGATATGTCGGACCTAGTTTCGGTGGCCAACGCCGATTCTGGCCGTTAGGGCCGTGGCCACTTGTGCTGCTGGGGATTGCGATCATTGGCTCGATCGCAATGTCGGCCTATGCCCCGTTTGATTGGCCCTTCGTCACCTGGACGGCAGTCAACGATCTGCTCATGCAGCAGCTCGCCTTTAGCGCGCCTGTGGCCGCGGCGTTTGCCACCTTCTACGCGGGCCGCATGGCCCCCAAAAATCGGCTGTTTGCTGCCCGACCTCAGTCGCGACAGCCTGGCCAGATCATCAATCGAGAGTTGGCTCAAGTCGTGGTCGTTGGCGCAAGTGCCGCATGGATTGGTTTGGCGCCGCTGCTATTCCTAGGGGCAA
>JAKPAQ010000227.1 GCA_029779385.1 Actinomycetes bacterium
CTCATACGTCAACTCGAGTTGCGAGCCGATTCAACGCTTCCGCGACGTCGTCAGGCTGGGGCGGGCAACCAGGCACCACCACGTCCACCGGGACGAGGTCGGTAATACCTGGAACAACGGAGTAGGAGTCCCAATAAGGCCCACCCGAGATCGTGCAGACCCCGAAGGCGACGACTGCCCGCGGCGTCGGCAGGTTTTCGTAGGAACTCCGAACCAGATCGGCATTGGCCTTGGTCACGGTACCCGCGACCACAAGCACATTCAGGGAAGGTTCGACCGCCTGCGCTGACGCCGCGAACTCCGGGTTTTCGCGCCAGAGATCGACGCCTTCGGCAGCCTCAACTGCGCAACACGCCAGATTCAACTCGGTGACAGACATACCCACGTGGGCCACATTACGCCCGATACCGTCACGCCACGCACCCCGCGCGTTTGGAATTAGGCAACCTGACGGACACTATTAGGCGTGCCCAAAGAGACGGTTCAGCTTGACCAGGTGATCATCCGATTTGCCGGGGATAGCGGCGATGGCATGCAGTTGACCGGCGACCGATTCACCGCTGAAACAGCGACGTTCGGTAACGACCTTTCAACGCTGCCCGACTTCCCCGCCGAAATCCGCGCACCAGCAGGAACTTTGCCGGGTGTTTCGGCGTTCCAGCTCCATTTCGCTGATCACGACATCATGACTCCCGGCGACGCCCCCAACGTCCTTGTCGCCATGAATCCGGCGGCGTTGAAGGCAAATCTGAAGGACCTGCCGCGCGGCGGGGATCTGATCGTCAACACCGACGAGTTCACCAGTCGTAACCTGTCGAAGGTTGGGTACGCCGATAACCCCCTCGACGACGGTTCGCTCGACTCCTACAACGTCCACCCAATCGCGCTGACGTCTTTGACCGTCCAGTCGCTCAAGGACTTTGACCTCACGAAGAAGGAAGCCGAGCGCGCGAAGAACATGTTCGCCCTCGGATTGCTGTCTTGGCTGTACGAGCGACCAACCGATGGCACCGAGCGATTCCTGCACGAGAAGTTCGAGCGCAAGCCCGAGATCCTCAAGGCGAACTTGGCGGCACTGCATGCTGGTTGGAACTACGGCGAGACCACCGAAGACTTCTCGGTCCGGTACGAAATCAAGCCTGCCCCACTGGCAGAAGGCACCTACCGCAACATCAGCGGCAACTTGGCGCTGGCGTACGGGTTGGTCGCTGCAGGTCAGCAAACCAAGTTGCCGGTGTACCTCGGTACTTACCCGATCACGCCCGCCAGCGACATCCTGCACGAACTGAGCAAGCACAAGAAGTTCGGTGTGCGCACGTTCCAAGCCGAGGATGAGATCGCCGGTATCGGGGCAG
>JAKPAQ010000149.1 GCA_029779385.1 Actinomycetes bacterium
TGGAGATCCCCGAAGAGTTCGGCGGGACCGACGCCGGCGACTACCGGTTCAACGCGATCTGGGCCGAGGAACTCAGCAAGGTAAACGCTTCGGTAGCCTCCTGCGTTGGCATCCACGCAGACATCACCGTGCCCTACATCGTGGACATGGGCACCGAAGAGCAGAAGCAGCGTTGGCTGCCAGGTTGCGCCTCCGGCGACATCGTCACCGCAATCGGCATGACCGAACCTTCGGGTGGCTCGGACCTGGCCGCACTGAAAACCACCGCAGTTCGCGACGGCGACCGCTGGGTCATCAACGGTTCCAAAACGTTCATCACCAACGGTTACTCCGCTGACTTGATCGTCACTGCAGTTCGCACCGATCCCGAAAAGGGCGCCCGCGGCATCACCTTGTTCGGCATCGAAGCCACCGATGAGGGCTTCAGCCGCGGCCGCAAGCTCGACAAGGTCGGCCAGGAAGAGTCCGACACCGCCGAGCTTTTCTTTGAGAACGTTCGCCTCGGCGATGACCGGGTTATCGGTCAACTTGGCGGTGGCTTCATCGCGATGATGCAAAAGCTCCCGCAAGAACGCCTCGGTGCGGCGGTCAGCAACATCGCCCACGCCAAGCAGATCCTCGCCGAAACGATCCAGTACTGCCACGACCGCAAGGCGTTCGGCCAGTCGATCGGTTCGCTGCAACACAACAAGTTCCTGCTGGCCGAACTGGTCACCAAGATCGAAGTTGCCGAAGCGTACGTAGATGCCGCGGTCGAGGCGCACTCGCAAAAGAAACTGACGCCAATCGATGCGGCGAAGGCCAAGTGGTGGTCGGCTGAGGTTCAAAACGAAGTCCTCGACCACTGTGTGCAACTGCACGGCGGCTACGGTTTCATGAACGAGTACCGCGTTGCTCGCGCCTGGCGAGACGCCCGTGTCACCAAGATTTGGGCCGGCTCCAACGAAATCATGAAGGAACTCATCGGCCGCGACCTCGGATTCTGAGCCGCCGCAAAACCTAAAGTCTTCAACCCTCACCCATTTGTAGAAGGACAGAAAAATGACTGAAGCCGTCATCGTTTCCACCGCCCGTTCGCCGATCGGTCGCGCCGTCAAAGGTTCGCTCAAGGACATGCGGCCCGACGACCTGACCGTCCAGATGGTCGAGGCCGCCCTGTCGAAGGTGCCTGAACTGGACCGAAAAGACATCGTCGACCTGATGCTCGGCGTCGGTCAGCCGGCCGGTGAAGCAGGCCACAACCTCGGCCGGGCGGTCGCGGTGCTTTCGGGCATGGACCACCTGCCGGGCGTGACCGTCAACCGCTACTGCTCCAGCTCCCTACAGACCACCCGGATGGCGTTCCACGCGATCAAGGCTGGCGAAGGTGACGTGTTCTTGTCCGCTGGCGTCGAGACCGTCAGCCGCTTTGCGAACGGATTCGCCGACCTGCCGGGCAGCGAGAACCCGATCTTCGCTGACGCAATCGCTCGCACCGCCAAGCGCACCGAAGGCGGCGCCGACAAGTGGACTGATCCGCGCGAATCGGGCCAGTACCCCGACCTCTACATCACGATGGGCCAGACGGCCGAAAACGTTGCCCAGCACTTGGGCATGAGCCGCCAAGAGCAGGACGAGTTCGGTGTGCGCAGTCAGAACCTGGCCGAAGCCGCCATCGAAAACGGTTTCTGGGCAAAGGACATCACGCCAGTGACCCTGCCCGACGGCACGGTCGTCTCGACCGATGACGGACCGCGCGCTGGCGTCACCCTCGAAGCAGTCAGCGGACTTCGTCCCGTTTTCCGCCCCGACGGCACGGTAACGGCCGGCAACGCTTGCCCGCTAAACGATGGCGCCGCCGCCGTCGTGATCATGAGCGACACCAAGGCCAAGGAACTGGGCCTGACGCCGCTGGCGCGAATCGTGTCCACGGCTGTCACCGGCCTGTCGCCCGAAATCATGGGTCTTGGCCCGGTCGAAGCGATTCCGGCCGCGCTCAAGAACGCGGGCATGGGCATCGACGACATCGACCTTTACGAGATCAACGAGGCGTTCGCGGTTCAAGCGTGGGGTTCGGCGAAGGTGTTGGGCATTCCGCTGGAGAAGTTGAACGTCAACGGCGGCGCGATTGCAGTTGGTCACCCGTTCGGCATGACCGGCGCACGAATCACCTCCACGCTGATCAATTCGCTGCAGTGGCATGACAAGCAGTTCGGTGTCGAGTCGATGTGCGTTGGCGGTGGCATGGGCATGGCGATGGTCATCGAGCGGCTTTCGTGAGCGGCTTCGTCGAGGGCGCGCATCCCCGGTTCGACGGTCGCGTCGCGATCGTCACCGGTGCATCGCGCGGGATCGGCTTGGCCGTGGCGCAGCGGCTCGTTGACGACGGCGCAAAAGTCGTCATCACCGCCCGAAAGACCGAGGCGCTCGAGGCAGCGGTTGCCGAACTCGGCGAAGAGAACGCCGCGTTCGTGGCCGGCCCGGCCGACGATTCTGGCCACCAGGACGAGACGATCGCCAAGGCCATCGACACGTTCGGCGGGTTGGACTTCCTCGTCAACAACACTGGCATCAACCCGACGTATGGGCGGATGATCGATTCGGACCTGTCGGCCGGCAGCAAGATCTTTGACGTGAACGTGCTGGCCGCAGTCTCTTGGGCGCAAAAGGCTTACGCGGCCTCGCTGAAGGACAACGGCGGCGCGATCGTCAACATCGCCTCGATCGCCGGACTGAAACCGGCACCGATGATTGGCCTGTACGGCGCGTCGAAGGCTGCGCTGATCCACGTGACCGAAGAGCTGGCGCTGGAGCTGGCGCCAACCATTCGGGTGAACGCCGTCGCGCCGGCGGTCGTGAAGACCAAGTTCGCCACGGCGTTGTTCGAAGGCCGGGAGGAAGAAGTGGCGGCCGGTTACCCGATGCAACGTCTCGGCCGGCCCGAAGACATCGCTTCAGTGGTGGCCTTCCTGCTGTCCGAAGATGCGGCCTGGCTGACCGGCCAATGCCTGACGATCGATGGTGGGTTGACGCTAAAAGGCGGAGTCTGAATTGTCCTTTTCGCCGGTGGTGGACCCGGTCCTGCTGGGCCGGGTCTATGACGAGTTGCTTGTCGGATCGTTCCCGAGCGACGAACTGGTGTCGAGGACAGAGTTCCTTTCCTATCGGGCTTCCAGCGTCGAGGTGCTCGTCGATTTAGTTAGCGACGAACTGCTGGGCGCGGCGGTGCTGACTCATCACGGCGACGCCACCATGTTGACCTATCTGGTGGCTTCGGCGTCGGCTCGCGGCCGAGGGACCGGCGGGAAACTACTAACAGCGGCGACCGAACGTTGGCGCGAGCGCGGCACGAGCCTTTTCGTGGCCGAAGTTGAACGTCCTGGCCGTGAACAGCACCCAGATTTTGGCGACGCGGACCGGCGGTTGGCGTTCTATGGTCGCCACGGTGCGCTCGCCCTCGATTTGCCCTACTTCCAGCCGCCGGTTGATGAAGGTCAGCCGCGGGTGCCGATGTTGTTGGTGCTGCTGGCGGCCCTGCCAGCGGCGTTGAGCGACGCCGGCGACCAAGTGGCGGACTCGACCGGGTTGCGCGGCCTATTCGAGGACGCAATCGGTCTGCCTGAACCCGACGATTTGGCCGCAACTGCGCTGTTCGCGGCACTCACCTCCCCGGGCGCGGTGAAGCTTTATCCACTGAGTGAGCACCACCTCGTTTTGCCGTAGCCCAGACCGGGTTGGCGCGGTGTTCAGGTCGCGTTTGCGTCGCATTCACCCAAATCGCTACTTTCGAACCCTCAATTCACATGAATCACTCGCCTACCTTTCCCCAACTGTGTGTAACCATGTGTGTAACTTGTTGTTACATTTTCAAGTAACGAGTGCATGTGATCTAAAACATGAGGAATCCCTCAGTTGAATGTGAGGAAATCCTCATGTTTGTGGCACCATGGTCGTATGACGACGCTCGACACCACCGCTTCAGCTAGCCCGATTGCTTCTTCAGCCCATTTCGACAGCCTGCTTGACGACTTGCGAACGGGGACCGAATGGGGACTGCTGCTGGGCGGCCAGGGCGGTCCTTGGCTCGAACCGTTAGCCGAACTCATCCGTGACTTCGCCCTAGAGGGCGACATCGCCGACCTCGTGCGGCGGGCCGAAACGATGCTTGCGCCGGTAGCCGACGAACTCGCCCGAACCGGCGTTTCATTCGACCCGCTCGGCTGGATTGACGTACTGAACACTGGCGAATCTGCCGAAGACGACCAAGCAGCCACCCTGCCAGCAGGGGCCGACTTGCTCGCCCCAGCCGCCTCGGTGCCCGGCATTGTCTTAGCCCAACTAGCCGGCCTTGCGGCCTTAGGCAGCCAAGGCCTGGACCTGAACGCCTACCGGCCCGCGGCAGTCGCCGGGCACTCCCAAGGAGTCCTCGCCGCCGAAACGCTCGCCGGCGTTTCACAAGTAGAAGTCCTCGTCTTGGCCAGACTCATTGGCGCTGGCGCCCAAATCGTGGGCCGACGTCGCGGACTGCTTGGCCAGACCATGGTTTCGGTCTCGGGTGTCGTGCCAGAGCGAGTCGCCGAAATCATTGACGG
>JAKPAQ010000289.1 GCA_029779385.1 Actinomycetes bacterium
CAAAGCGCCGATCGCGATTTGAGTTCAAGATGCCAGTAACGCTTGTGGTCGCGGTGGGTGCGAATGGAGTCATCGGCCGCGACGGCCAGATGCCATGGCCACGCACCGGCGATATGCGGCAATTCAAGGAACTCACTTGGGGCCACCCGATCGTGATGGGCCGGGCCACTTTCGAGTCGATCGGCAGGCCACTGCCGGGGCGAATTTCGATCGTGTTGACCTCGAATGAGAGCTTTGACAGCGGCGACGACGCGGTGTTGGTGGCGCACGACCTGCCCAATGCGCTGAAGATGGCGGCGGCGATAGACGAGCAGGTGTTCCTCGTCGGCGGCGCGCGCGTTTACGCCGAGGCACTTGAGCGTGATCTCGTTGATGAAATGGTCATCACTCAGGTGCCGTTGAGCCCAGAAGGTGACGCGTTCTTCGAGCCGGTCGACCCGGAACGGTGGCTCGAGACTGACCGAGATTCCTTTGCCGGAACCCCCGACTACGAGATCATCACTTATCAACGATCGCGATCTGCCTAAACCACGAACTTGGGCTAAAGCAGAATCGCGAGTTGACGCGATTGGGCCAGCAGGTTGCCGCTCGAATCCCAGAGCTCGCCGTCTTCCTCATGGAAACCGTCGGTGACATGGCGGGTGGTGAATTTTGACGCCACCCAGGTTCCCGGCTCTGGCAGGCGGTGGAAGTGCACCGTCAACTGGACCGTCATCGACGTCAAGTTTCCAAGTTCCATGATGGGTGGGGGAGCGGAGTCGCAGAGAAGTCCAAGCCCTGGCCAGTCGATGACCGCGTCGTCGTCAAGTCGCTGCCAAAGAATGCTGGTCGGATCTCCCGACGGTTTGCCTACGGCCCAGCCGGGCACTTCGGCCATCCGGTATTCGACTCGGCCAAAGAGTCCGTCGGTCGGCAGGCCCATGGTGCGGGGGTCCGGCAGTGAGGTCGGGTCGGGTAGTTGCGGCGCCTGGCCTAACTCGCTCGATAGCCCGTGATGTTCGCCGACGAAATTTGCAGTCAACTTGGCCAGCGGCTTGTCTGCGCAGGTCAACTCCACGTCCACGGTTTGCACCCGCCGGCCCAACTTCACCGGCGTCACTTTTAGTGTCGCGGTAGTTCCGGGCTCGGGCGAAGCGAAGTAGTTGATCGCCGCACTCGCCGGTCGGCCAAGATCAAGTTCAGTCATCGCTGTTCGTAGCATCGACGCGAGCACCCAGCCGCCGTTTGGTTTGCCCAGCGGAGTGTTCCAGCGGTCGGTGACCGGCAAAGTCAGTTCGCCATCTTCGGCTTTGCTGGCGGTGGTGTCGTCGAGGAAGTGATTCGTCACCTGCTCATCCTGCCCCAACTGGGTGAACCGCTAACGGTAACCTCAAAGCATGAGTTCCCCACTGGCATCAGCG
>JAKPAQ010000294.1 GCA_029779385.1 Actinomycetes bacterium
CGACGGTGACGAACCAGGTCACCGCGATCGCTCCGAATGTGCTGCCCACTGCTGCGTTCACGAGCTCGGTGAACGACCTGGCGCTGGCGGTTGATGCGGGTGGTTCTGCTGATTCGGATGGCACGCTGACTGACTACGCCTGGGACTTCGGAGACGGAACCACGGGCACGGGCAAGACGGCCACCAAGACGTATGCAACACCCGGGCCGTACTCGGTGAAGCTGACGGTGACGGACAACCGCGGTGGCAAGGCAACGGTGACGAATCAGGTCACGGCGATCGCTCCGAATGCGCTTCCGACGGCGGCGTTCACGACGTCGCTGAATGATCTGGCGCTGGCGGTTGATGCGGGTGGTTCTGCTGATCCGGATGGCACGCTGACTGACTACGCGTGGGACTTCGGAGACGGAACCACGGGCACTGGCAAGACCGCGTCGAAGACCTACTCGGCGGCCGGTACCTTCAGCGTCAAACTGACGGTCACGGACAACCGTGGCGGCAAGGCGACGCTCACCAAGTCGGTCACTGCGATTGCACCGAATGTGCTTCCGACTGCAGCATTCACGACGTCGGTTGCGAACCTCGCCGCAACAGCCGATGCTTCAACATCTTCCGATCCCGACGGCACCATTGCTTCATACGCATGGGACTTCGGAGATGGGACATCGGGCACTGGCAAGACCGCGTCGAAGACCTACTCGGCGGCCGGTACCTTCAGCGTCAAACTGACAGTCACGGACAACCGCGGCGGCACCGCAAGCGTGACGAAGCAGATCACGACAACCACCCCCGCGCCCGTTCGACCTGATGCGACAAACACAGGCGTTCCGGCGGGAACTGCGCTGACGGTCTACAACGGCGACATGACGATCACGACTGCAGGCGCCGTGATCGATGGACTCGACATCCGCGGCTACGTGGTCGTGAAAGCGCCAAACGTCACGATCAAGCGGTCAATCATTCGAGGTGGAGCGGCTCCGACAGTCGGCAAGGGCTTGCTGTCGATCGTGACGGCCGGGGCGACTAACTTCCTGGTTGAAGATGTCAC
>JAKPAQ010000312.1 GCA_029779385.1 Actinomycetes bacterium
TGCGCGCCTACCTGGCGGCGGATTCGGGGAATCGCAGGGTGGAAGCCTTCGCCGTCTTCAACGTCTTCTACCAGGCAGGTATCCTGTTCGGACCGATCGTGGGTCTGGCATTGACGGCTTGGGACTTCCGGATCACCTGCGCCGTCGCCGCCGCGGTGTTCGCCGTCCTGACAGTGATCCAACTGACGGCGCTGCCGCCGAGCCGAGCCGAACAGAACCCGGACAAGCAGCCAGTGCTGGCCGACTGGCGGTCGGTGATGTCCAACAAGGCCTTCCTGCTGTTTTCGGGCGCAATGATCGGCTCGTACGTGCTGACCTTCCAGGTGTACCTCGCGCTGCCTTTCCAGGCGTCGCTGCTGACCGCCGACAAGAAATCCGAAACTGCGTTGGTGACAGGCATCTTTGTGGTGTCCGGGCTGGTGGCGATCGCCGGACAGGTGCGACTTACCGACTGGCTATCGGCACGGTTCGGACCAAGTCGCAGTTTGGTGATCGGGATGCTGGTTATCGCGGTTGCCTTCGTACCGCTGGCGCTGCTGCCATCGGCCGGCGCGGCCGGATCGATTCCCGCGACCGTTGCCCTGTTGCTGGCTGCGGCTCTGCTGGCTGTCGGCACCATCGCGACCTTCCCGTTTGAGATGGACACAGTGGTCAGGCTGGCGGGTAACCGTTTGGTAGCCACGCACTACGGGTTGTACAACACGATCGTCGGGGTCGGGATCCTCGCCGGAAACCTGTTGACCGGCTCGGTATTTGGTTACACCCGGCAGCACGGCCAACCTTCCCTGCTGTGGATGTCGCTGACCGCGGTAGGGCTCGTATGTACCGCAGCACTCTACGCATTACACCAAACCGGGCTCCTCGGCCAGGACGAACAGGTCGCATCGGCCACAGACAACGAGTCGTCGACTGATCGCCTTCCGTCACGGCGGTGACTGCCACCAATACACACGAACCGACCGAGCAGCCCGCACCAAAAATTCAGGGCCAGTACACCTCGGCGCGGTTCGAGGAAACCCTATCCCTTGTCTGGGCTTGTGCCGCCAATCGGATCGGTCGGCAACGCCAACGACAACGCTCTCGCCGAAACGACGATCCGGCTGCACAAGAACGAAACCGTCCGCGCCGATTCACCGGCGCGGCCCACTGGACCGTCT
>JAKPAQ010000318.1 GCA_029779385.1 Actinomycetes bacterium
GCTCTGATGTCGCTGGCTGGAGATGAAATCAGTACGCCAGACGAGATCGAGTTCGAGGCCGACTTGTTCACCTGCGGTCTTGGCGGCAATGCGGAGTGGGATCCGCGGTACCTGCGAATCGGCTACACCTCGTACACCGAACCGGCATCGATCTGGGACCTAGACCCGGCAACTGGCGAACGACTTCTGCGCCGACGCGCACCGGTTCTTGGCGACTTCGACTCAGCAGACTACGAGCAACACCGCGCCTGGGTCACCGCCGGCGACGGCGTCGAGATCCCCCTGTCGATCGTGTGCCGAAAGGGCACGACCCAAGACGGGACCGCACCGGCTTTGATTTACGGGTACGGCTCATATGAGGCGAGCCTCGATCCGGACTTCTCCATTTCACGCCTGAGCCTGCTAGATCGTGGTTTCGTTTACGCAGTCGCCCATGTTCGTGGCGGCGGCGAACTCGGCCGCCACTGGTACGACGACGGCAAGATGGACGCCAAGGCAAACACCTTCACCGACTTTGTTGCCTGCGCAAGATATTTGAGTTCGGCCGGTTGGACCAGCCCAGACCGCCTCGTCGCCGAAGGCGGCAGTGCCGGCGGATTGCTGATGGGCGCGGTCGCCAACCTCGCTCCGGACGCATTCGCCGGAATCTTTGCCGATGTGCCCTTCGTCGACCCGCTCACGACGATCCTTGATCCCTCGCTGCCGCTGACGGTGATCGAGTGGGACGAATGGGGCAATCCTCTCGCCGACCCGCAGGTTTACGCCTATATGAAGTCGTACTCCCCCTACGAAAACATCACCGCGCAGCCCTATCCGCGGATCTTGGCGGCCACCTCACTCAACGACACCCGGGTCCAGTACGTCGAACCAGCCAAATGGGTTGCCCGACTGCGTGAAGTCGTCGCCGAGCCAGCGGACGTGCTTCTTCGCACCGAAATGGTGGCCGGCCACGGCGGCGTTAGTGGGCGTTATGCCGCTTGGCACCAACGCGCCTGGGAGTTGGCCTGGATCATTGATTGCGCGACCAACCCAAGAAAGTCCTGAGAACGGAATCTCACGAGCCGTTTCAGCGTTAAACCTTTTGAAGCCACCTTCAGGAGGAATCATCGTGAACGACCGTGAATTTGAGGGCAAAGACAGTGTCGGTATGTACCTGTCTGAGATTGCGCGCACTCCCCTACTTGACGCAGCGCGTGAAGTGGAGTTGAGCCGCACCATCGAGGCAGGCATGTATGCACGCCATTTGCTCGAAACTGGGCGAATCGGCCGTGCCAAGGGCGGCGCTCCAAAGCGCGCTAGCCGTGCCGAACTCGAATGGCTCGCGGCCGAAGGCGATCGGGCAATCGACGAGTTCATCCAGGCGAACCTTCGTTTGGTCGTGTCGATCGCCCGCAAGTATGGCCGCTCCCAGATGCCCATGCTGGATCTGATCCAAGAAGGCAACACCGGCCTGATCCGCGCAGTGGAAAAGTTCGACTACACCAAAGGCTTCAAGTTCTCCACCTATGCCACTTGGTGGGTACGCCAAGCAATCACTCGTGGCGTCGCCCAGCAGGCTCGGGTCGTGAGGCTGCCAGTGCATGTCGTCGAAGAACTGAACCAAGTTTCCGGTGCACGCCGAAACCTCGAACGCCAACTCGGCTACGACCCGGATCCGGCAGAAATCGCCGCCGAACTGGACATGGACGTAGACCGGGTAATCGACTTGCTTTCGTGGGGCCGAGACCATGTCAGCTTGGATGCGCCAATAGACGAAGACGGCGACACCAGTCTTGGCGATCTGATCGCCCGAGACAGCACGCCAGGACCGGACTTGGCGGTGCTTGACCATGCCGCACGCGAGCAGTTGATCGCGTTGATCGACACGCTCGATGCTCGCGAGTCCGACATTGTGAAGGCTCGCTATGGCCTACTTGACGGTCGTCAGCAGAAGCTTGCTGACATTGGCAAGCGTCACGGGATTTCGGCCGAGCGCGTTCGCCAAGTAGAGCGCCTAGCGTTGGCCAAACTACGTGAAGTTGCCGATCCAGAATTGGCAGCCTGACGAATCAGCATCACAATCTAGAAGATCAACATTGCGGTAGACGCATTTTGGGCCTGACTCACCGATTGGCGAGTTGGGCCCAAAGTGTGTCCACCTGCTGGGTCAGCTGTGCAAGCGTCCCGGAATTATTTAGCACATGGTCGGCAGCAGCCAACCGCTGCTCTCGACCGGCCTGAGCGCGAATTCGAGCACGCGCGTCTGCCTGGCTCATTCGGCGATCTGAAACCATGCGAGCGACTTGATCGGCCTCGCTCGCGTCAACGACGATCACGACGTCGCAGGCGGCCGCCGCGCCCATCTCGACTAGTAGCGGATTGTCATGGACCACAATCGCGGAATCGCCGGAATCGGCTTGAAGTTCGGCGGCTCGCTGACGAATCGCCGGATGGGTAATCTGCTCAAGATCGTGCAGCGCCGCCGGATCGGCAAAGACGATAGCCCCTAACGCTGCTCGATCCAGACGGCCGTCCGGAGCAATGACGCTCGGGCCAAACCTTTCGCCGATCTGTCGCAGGCCGTTCGTTCCAGGTTCGACCACTTCGCGCGCGAGTAGGTCGTAATCGATTACGAAGGCGCCTAGTTCGCGCAGTCGCTTGCTGACGGTGCTTTTACCCGAAGCTATCCCACCAGTGAGTCCGACAACCAGCATCAGCCGGTACCTGCGGAGCCATAAGTGGTCACGTGAACGTGATCAAAATGGTTTGCCGTGTCGCCGCCTCGATCACTCATCGAGCGCCAACCCTCGCCGCCACGCTGAACTGTCCAGATCCGTTGTTCGAAGATCAGGTAACTGACCCCGAAACGCTGCCGGTTCGCTTGGAGGAACGCAGCAATATCCCAGCCGAGTTGTCCGCGAACCATGATGTCCAACGCCTGACCTGTGCCGTGTTCGCCTCGGCCGGCGATTCCGCCATAATTGGCGACCTGCGGGAATCGAGCGCAGACAGCCCGGTAGACCGCAATGGTGTCGGGGCGTAGTCCCGATTCGACGCTCGAGCCACGTGCGCAAGGCGCGGTCGAAACCGTACCTTCGCTGGCACCAAGAACCGGAGTCTTCTCTCCGACGAGATCGGACGAAACCCACCGCGGTAGGTCGTTGTGAATGATCTGGGTCCGGCCGGCGCGCTCGACTCCGGTCACCGCAACTTTCTTCCCCTTTGCGACCGTAGCCAAAACTGGTGACTTGCTGGACGCATCTGCGCGAATTGGCAGGGTTTTCTGAGCGAACAACGAGCCTTCGATTTTTTCGTCGGCCTTCACTGACGACGGTATCGGCGCCCGCTCAGAACTGCTTCTACTAGTTTGAGCCGGTGCGTTTCCGTCCAATGCCGCGGTGATGATGTCAGGCTGATCGGCGGCGATGAGCTCATCATTGCCACTTGAGGAAGCTGACGTGCCAACGGCTGCAACTGCAGCCACGCCAAGAGCGGCCGCGCCAGCACCTAACGCGACATGCTTTCGCGCCCGGGCATACCAAGGATCGCGAACGACGGCCTTGCGGCGGTGTCCTACAGATCGTGGTTCAGTCATAGTTTTGGCCGGGGTCGGGGGACGGCCAAAGTCGAGTCAACCATATTCTCTAGGCCGACACGCCGCAGACTGTCCGAACGACCCGAAGGGATGTAACCGATGTCACACGCATTCGGCGATTGTCGGGCGCATTCGGCCGCCGATGTTCAGGACCGAGCCGCTCGAATCGCCACCGGGCTGGGCGAGGCCGGCGTCGCCAAGGGCGACCGGGTCGTGCTCCTGCTGCCAAATTCGGTTGACCTGGTCGCGGTTGTTTGGGCCTGTCTGGCGACCGGCCGGATTCCGGTACCGCTTGATCCGAGACTG
>JAKPAQ010000323.1 GCA_029779385.1 Actinomycetes bacterium
TCAACATGTCGTCTTGGACAACACGCTGCGAAAGGATGATCGCGTCCTCGTAGTTGTGACCTTGCCAAGGCATGAAGGCAACCATCAAGTTGGTGCCAAGAGCCATTTCGGCTTCGTCAGTACACGGACCATCAGCCAACGGGCTGCCAACTTCGACCCGGTCGCCGGCGCGAACCAGCGGACGCTGGTTGGTGCAGGTGCCCTGGTTCGAGCGCCGGAACTTCGCCAGACGGTAGGTCGTGTAGGTGCCCTCGTCTTCCATGATCTCGATAGAGTCGGCCGAGACTTCCTTGACGACGCCGGCCTTCTTGGCGACGCTGACGTCACCGGCGTCAACTGCGGCACGGTATTCCATGCCGGTGCCGACCAATGGCGCGTCGTTGCGGATCAATGGCACGGCTTGGCGCTGCATGTTCGAGCCCATCAAGGCGCGGTTCGCGTCGTCGTGCTCCAAGAACGGAATCAGGGCGGTAGCCACCGACACCATCTGGCGCGGCGAAACGTCCATGTAGTCGACTTCGCTCGCAGGCCGAAGTTCGGCCTCACCACCGCGCTGGCGAACCAGCACGTTGTCTTCAGCGAACGTTCCATCCTCGTTGAGGATCGAGTTTGCTTGCGCCACGATGAAGCGGTCTTCATCGGTTGCGGTCAGGTAGTCGATCTGCTCGGTGACCGTGCCATCGACGACCTTGCGGTACGGCGTCTCGACGAAACCGAACGGGTTGATCCGGCCATACGAAGCAAGCGACCCGATTAGACCAATGTTCGGACCTTCAGGCGTCTCAATCGGGCACATACGGCCGTAGTGGGACGGGTGAACGTCACGAACCTCAACACCAGCACGCTCACGTGACAGACCACCAGGGCCGAGGGCCGAGAGGCGACGCTTGTGCGTCAGACCCGCGAGCGGGTTGTTCTGGTCCATGAACTGCGACAGCTGCGAGGTTCCGAAGAACTCCTTGATCGCTGCCACAACCGGACGCACGTTGATGAGCGTCTGCGGCGTGATGGCCTCGATGTCCTGCGTGGTCATGCGCTCGCGAACGACGCGCTCCATGCGGGAAAGACCGGTGCGAACCTGGTTCTGGATGAGCTCGCCGACGGCGCGGATACGACGGTTACCGAAGTTGTCGATGTCGTC
>JAKPAQ010000342.1 GCA_029779385.1 Actinomycetes bacterium
TCAACATCGGTTGGCAACAACAACGACCTAGTCGGGCCGACGATCCACGCCAACTCCCCGGGTTTGACTCCTCTGGCCCATCCTGCGGCAAAGCCACCGTCATGCAAAACGAAATCAAGTTCTAAAGCCGCTGGGGCATCTGCACTAGCGGGTCGGAATGATCGCGGGGTGTAGTCCTTCGCCACCGGGCGGCCACCGGCACCACCCCACTCGAGTCGATCGGGTCCCTGAACCGGCAAGGGCGGCCTCTCGGCGCCAGCCAACGGCACCAGTAGCTTCACGTGATCGTCGAAGCCTTCACTTTGAAACGGTGCGGCCATCCCGCCAGCGACAGCAAACTCACCTAACTGCTCACCGACTAGGGTGACTCGTCTCGTGGTGGCTGAAACGTCCGCAACTTCAGCAACAGTCAGTTCACGTAAAATCGTGGGCCACTGAATGGCCGGGCGACGAGTTCTTGCCATAACTAGCCCTGCTTCTTAGCAAATCCGACGATTGTCCAGTCAAGGTCAGCCAGCGCCGTGGGACCGTAGTTGACGACCCGCGAACGGACCGCCTGAACATTTGGGATAACCGCCAGCGGCATGATTGAGGCTTGCGCCCGGGCTACCTCATCAACGTTTTGAATCTGCTTTGCCAATCGGTCCTGGGTCAACGTCGCGATCGCCTGATCGAACGCCTTGCCAATAGCGCCGGAGGCTTTACCGGTGAAGTTGAGCGGACTGTCGATCGGTGTGAACAAGAGTTTGGTGGAGGCAATCGAGTACGCCGACGTTTCCCAGGTGAAGGTTACGAGGTCGAAATTCAATGGGATCACCACCTGACTGAAGAAGTCTTTTTCGGCCACGGTCTCCAACTTGACGTCGATGCCAACCTCGGCGAGGTCTTCGACGATCAACTCTGCACGGATAGCCGCACCACGGTTGCCTGCCGGCACCGGTAGGCGCAACGACAGCGGCTTACCGTTCTTCTGCACGATCGTCGATTCGCCTTTTGCCTGCCAGCCGGCACCGGCCAACAACTTCTTAGCCTTTGTAAGGTCGCGCTTCATGCCAGAACCTTCGGTGAAGCCACGTTGAGTCGGCAGGACGACAACCGACTCCATCGCCTCAGTTCGGGCTGCGTACTGCTTGGAGGTCTCCTTGACGATCGCGTTCGTATCTATCGCAAGCATCACTGCTCGTCGGACATTCGCATCGCCTAATGGCCCCGCGCCGCCATTGAGCGTCAACTGCGACCACTGCGAACCGGCCGAAGCGCGCACATGCGAGGTCGCCACAAAGTCGGTGCGATTCTCTGTTGTTACCGGCACCGCCTCAAGCTCCCGCGCGCGAAAGGCTCTGGCAAGGACCGGAGACTGGCCGATTCGCCAAATGATCTCGTCTAGTTTTGCTGGCTTGCCCCACCAACGCGGGTTGCGTTCGAGCTTGATCGTTCCGGTTTTGCGTTCAATGCTCGCCACCCGAAACGGACCATTTGCGGGCGGAGCTTTGGCAGTGAAGGCCTCATTAAAAATCGAGGCGTCCTTGGTTACCACTGCGGGCAAAAGTGGATAGACCGCCGAGGGCCAGTCGGCCGTGGGTTTTTTGAACTTCACCTCGTAGGCGAATTTCCCATCAGGAACCACAGTTTTGATCTGGTCGAAAACTGGTGCGGCAGCAGCAGCGAAATCATCGCTCTTCATGGCCGCGGCATAAGAAACCATATCGGCGGCGGTAATCGGCGTTCCGCCCTGCCAGCACGCCGACGGATTCAGTTCGACTCGCACCACCAACGGATCGGCCTTGGTGACTTTCACGCTGGTCGCATAGTCCTTGTCGACCGACCAAGAGCCGTTCTGCCCAATTTTGATTGCACTGCCGAGGGTGGGCGCAAGAATCTGCGGTGCCGTACTAATAATTCCGTCGGTGTGGACGGGATTGAACGTGGCCGGGAAAGTCTCCAGTCCGATGCGCAAAGCGCCACCAGTGGCAACCTGCTTGCTCGGGTGAATATCGGCCGCCGGCACCCCGAGGTCTTTGGGATCTTGGGGGGCGGAATCCGAGTTTGAGCCGACGCATCCAGCCAGCACGGACGCGGCTAGGGCTAATACAGCAAAGCGCCGGGCCCCGCGAAAAGCGGGACCCGGCGACGTTGACTTCACTTGGAAGCGACGACGTTCAGCTTGACCGTCGCAACAACCTCAGGGTGAATGCGCACCGAAACGGTGTGCGAACCGAGGCTCTTGATCGGGTTCCCGACCTCGATGCGGC
>JAKPAQ010000361.1 GCA_029779385.1 Actinomycetes bacterium
GTTCGCGGACGGCGTTTTTGACGCGGTAACGATTTCATTTGGATTACGAAACATCCATGACCCAGTCCAGGGGCTGCGCGAAATGCTGCGGGTGACCCGACCAGGGGGCAGGATCGTAGTGTGCGAGTTCAGCACTCCGACATGGAGACCGTTCGAGACCATCTATTCGAATTACCTAATGCGTGCGCTGCCGGCGATCGCCGAGCGCACGTCGTCGAACCCCGAATCGTATGTGTACTTGGCCGAGTCAATTCGTTCGTGGCCGGACCAAAAGGGCTTGGCAATCCGGATGGCCGAGGCCGGCTGGGGTCCAGTCACTTGGCGCAACCTCAGCGGTGGTGTCGTGGCGATGCACTACGCCGAACGGCCCTAACTGCGAGTTCACCGCTTGACGCCGACGGAACCGCAAAGAATGTTCCGCACTTAGTGTTGCCTTACCCCAATCAGAGTCGGGCAGGGTCATACAGTGAGGACGATCACGAGCCTGTGAAGTTCTTCACAAGGTTCGAAGACTGCTGGCTGGAGGTGCCGTGAACGAGTACATCCCGATTTTTGTTCTGGGTGCGATCGCGTTTGCGTTCGCACTCTTCAGCGTCGGCATTGCGCCGTTCACCGGACCGTCTCGGTACAACCGAGCGAAGATGGATCGCTACGAGTCCGGTATCGAGCCGAGCCCGTTGCCAGAAGGCGGCGGCCGAATCTCGATCAAGTACTTCTTCACGGCGATGATGTTCATCATTTTCGACATCGAGATCGTGTTCTTGTACCCGTTCGCTGTCGCCTTCGATCAACTGAGTTGGTTCGCGTTCTTCGCGGTCATGCTCTTCTTGCTCAACATCACGATTGCGTACGTCTATGAATGGCGTCGCGGTGGAATGGACTGGACCTGATGGGACTCGAGGAAAAACTCCCAAGTGGCGTCTTGCTCTCAAGCGTCGAGGGCTTGGCCAACTACTTCCGTAAGGCATCTTTTTGGCCGGCGACCTTCGGCTTGGCTTGTTGCGCCATCGAAATGATGACCTTCGGTGCCCCCCGCTTCGACTCCTCGCGTTGGGGCCAAGAGGTGTTCCGACCTTCGCCGCGCCAGGCCGATCTGATGATCGTTGCCGGCCGAGTCAGCCAGAAGATGGCCCCCGTCCTTCGCCAGATCTACGACCAGATGCCCGGCCCAAAGTGGGTGCTCGCGATGGGTGTTTGCGCTAGCTCAGGCGGAATGTTCAACAACTACGCGATCGTTCAAGGCGTCGACCATGTCGTGCCAGTCGACATGTATCTGCCCGGTTGCCCGCCGCGGCCAGAGATGCTCATCGACGCGATCTTCAAACTTCACGACCAGATTCAGGCAACCAAGTTTGGCGCCCACCGTGAGGTCGAAATTGCTGGCTTGGAGCGCGAGGCGCTGATCGCAGCCCCGACTTCGGCACAGAAGGGACTCATGCGTTGAGTACTACGCAAGACGGTTCCAACGAGACCCGCGAAGAATTAGTCAAGAACGACGCCGTTGAACTTGAGGTAATCGAAGTGCGCGAAGGCGCCTTCGGCGTTCACGGCACCGGCGACACCAGCGGCTTTGGTGGACTGCAGCGGCCAGTAGCGATGCCGGCCGCCTCGCTGCCTCCCTTCGGCGGCTGGTTCGACGAAGTAGCTGAAGGACTTGCCGGTGGCGAGGGCCTGGCAG
>JAKPAQ010000378.1 GCA_029779385.1 Actinomycetes bacterium
GAGTTGGTCTCGGCTTCGAAAACCGTGCAGTCGATCATCAGTCGGGCACAACGCCTGCAGTTCGCGTTGACTTCTGCTGCTGCGCGTAAAGACGCGCACAAGGCTGCTGGGGCGGGGTCGATGGCGTCGCTCGTTGCTGCGGAGGCTGGGCTTTCTCGTAGGGGTGCGGCTAAGCATCTGAAACTCGCGGCGCAACTTGATGAGTCGCCGGTGTTGGCCGAGCAACTGTCGAAGCCTGGGATGAGTACCGACAAGGCCGCCGTCGTTGCAAAGGCACTCGACGACCTGCCGATCGACCTTTCGGCAGCTGAACGGTCCGCCGTTGAAACCGATCTAGCCGAGGCGGCGCCAGGCATGTTGTTGGAGCAGCTCCAGCACAAGGCCCGACGTGCGGTTGAGGTCGTTGATCGTGAACGGGCCGACCGGATCGAAAACCAAGAGTTGGTTCGCCAAGAAGAAACGGCAGTCCAGTCGGCCGAGTTCTGGATGACCCGACCCGACGAACAAGGCATGGTCAAAGGCGGGTTCGTTCTGGACGCGTTGACCGCCGACATGTTGCGGTCTGCGTTAGAGGCGAAGACCAGTCCACGGCGCCGCAACTCAGTACTCGATACCGATACTGGTGAACTGGCCTTCGAGGACGCGACCTTAGATACACCGCCGTCCTATAAGGAGCGGGCCGGGAATGCGTTCGCTGACCTGCTGCGGCATTTGCCGACTGGTGAGTTCGGCAACCACGGCGGTGTCGCCGCCACCCTCATGATCACGATCAGTGAAGACTCGCTGCGGGGCCGCTGCGATACGGCTGGCGTCACCGAACACGGCACACGGGTTTCGGCCGGCCAACTACGCCAACTCGCTTGCGGTGCGGGTGTCTTGCCGGCAGTGCTCGGCACTGAATCGCAAGTCCTCGACCTTGGGCGCACCCAACGACTCCACTCGCCGGCCCAACGACGGGCCCTCGCCCACCGAGACCTCGGGTGTGCTTTCCCAGACTGTGACCGCCCGCCCGGTTGGACCGAAACTCACCACATCAAATCCTGGCTCCACGACGGAACAACCGACCTGGACAACGGCGTCCTGCTTTGTGGCCACCACCACCGACAGGTCCATCATTCGGGTTGGCGAATAGAACTCAACCCCAGAGACAAGAGGCCAGATTTCTACCCACCCGGCGCCAGCCAGCCAAGACGCAACACCAGATACCGGCCACTCGTCGCTTGACGGTTTCGTTCGGCCAGTTCCGACCTAAACTTGAAGCATGAAACTAAGCGCACGCAACCAGCTCAACGGCACGGTCACCGCTATCTCGGTCGGTGCTGTAACCGTGACTGCAAAAGTAGAACTATCCGGTGGCGACACCGTCACCTCCTCGATCACCAAGGAAGCCGCCGAAGAACTCGGCCTCGCGGTCGGATCCCAAGTAGTCGTTGTCGTCAAGGCCAGCGACGTCATGCTTGGCACCCAAGACTGAATCGAGAACCCCAAATCGAGTCACACAAGTAACACCAGTAACACGAGTTGCACCGGGCAACATCGGTCACGTTGGTTACGTCACATTTTCCCTCTTTTTCAACGAAAACCACTCCATGTAACTCCAAGTTCCTGCACCATAAGGACTAGGGGAAGAGTCGGGGAACTCGGGGCCATTGGTTGAACCAGTGGCAGAAAATAGGAGCAACATCGTGGAACCGTTTTACCGTCTGATTCTTCGTCGGTCCGAATGCGTTGGAGTCATCGGGGGCACTGCCGCCAACGTCGAAATCTTGGTTGATTTGCCAGGCGACGAGGCAGCTGCGGACCGGATCATGGATGCCGTTCCGACCCACGCGGCCAGCATGGACGAATGGTTCGACGCTCTTGAAGCCGTCCTGCCAATGACGTACCGACTCGGTGAACTAACGCCGCTTCGCGAAATCAGCACCGAAGCCATCACCGGGCCCTCTCGCGTCCCGGCCGCACGCGCCGCCGAGCGGTTCCTTTGCGACGAAAATACTTCCAAGAAGCGTGAAACTACCCGCGCGATCGGTGCCGCCAGCATCGACTATGCCGACGAAATCACCCCGCTGGGTGCATTGCGTCAGTGGTACCTGCTGCTCGAAGACTGGCAGGGCCTCACCGTGGTCGCAGCCGGTAACCGTGACAGCTTCGACCTCGTCGGCCGCGCCGCCACCGAAGGCATCGCGACCGCTATCGAGCGGGCAATCCCGACAAACGTGACCAACCTCGAACACTGGATCACCGAACTCATGCGAGCGCTGCCCACCGGTGTTTGGCTGCGCGCGTTCGGCAACGCCTCGGAGTTGGCTGAATTCGCGATGGAAACTCCTGATGAACTGCTTCGGGCAACGTTGGCACGCTTCGGCGCCCCGGCAACAAACCACCCGCACGCATTTGAACTCGCAGATTCGATCACCCGCAAGAGCGTCGTAACGCGCGACATGGTCGCCGTCGGCGCCTGAGCGAACCACCAGACCGCGATGGTTCTGGGAGAGCCGGGGGGCTCCCAGAACCATCGCTTTTCCCGGCCCACTTGATTCTGTGAGTGATCCGAAAAGAGCCAGCCGAGCGGCCCCGTAGACTGCGGCCATGGCCGCAGACATCCTTTGGCAACCTCCCAAAACCGGTGTCACGGCAATCGAAAAGTTCGCCGACTCGCTGGTTGGCGACGGCAAAATAGACCGGACTGACTACGAGTCAATTTGGCGCTGGTCGGTCGCCGATATCGCCGAGTTCTGGGGGACGTGGCTCGACTATTTGGATCTGCCGTTCGACGGCGACCCTGAGCCGGTGTTGGCCAGTATCCAAATGCCAGGCGCCCAATGGTTCCCGAACCTGAAACTCAACTACGCCGAAGCCATGCTGCGCATGCCGGGACGTAGCAACGACGACGTCGTCGTGATTTCGCGTTCGCAAAGTCGGCCCGAAGTGCGCCTCACCGCCGCCGAACTTCGCGACCAGGTCGCCCGGGCGCGCGCAGGATTGCAGCGCGCCGGCGTCGGCCACGGTGACCGCGTCGTCGCCTACAGCCCCAATATCCCCGAGACGCTCGTGCTGCTGTTGGCCGCAGCGAGCTTGGGTGCGATCTTCAGTTCCTGCGCCCCCGAGTTCGGCACCCAAAGCGTCATCGACCGCTGGTCCCAAATCGAACCAACCGTCCTGCTGGCCGTCGCCGGCTACCAGTACGGCGACAAGGCCATCGACCGCACCGCTGAACTGGCCACCATCGGTGCCGCCCTCACCTCCCTGAAAACGACCGTAGTGCTGCCGTATCTGAATTCGGCCGCAGAACTTCCGGCCGGCGCAATTAGTTGGGCCGCGTTCACCGCCGAAGCCGCGCCCCTTGACTTCGACCGAGTCGACTTCGACACCCCGCTTTACGTCCTGTTCTCCTCCGGAACCACCGGCCTGCCAAAACCCATCGTCCACGGTCACGGCGGCATCACCATCGAGCACCTCAAAGCACTGAGCCTGCAGAGCGACCTCGGCCCAAGCGACCGGTTTTTCTGGTTCTCCACCACCGGTTGGATGATGTGGAACTACCTCGTCTCGGGGATCGGCGTTGGCGCCACCATCGTGATGTTTGACGGCAACCCGGCCGCCCCCGACTTGGGCGCGCTCTGGCGAATGGCCAGCGAACTCGAGGTCACCTATTTCGGCACTAGCGCTCCCTTCCTGCTGCAATGTCGCAAGGAAGGACTTCACCCGGCCAAAATCGCCGACCTCACCAGCCTCAAGGCGATCGGTTCGACCGGAGCCCCGCTTCCTGAGGCCGGGTTCCGCTGGGTTTACCAAGAGTTCTCGCCAAGCGTTCAACTCAGTTCGGTCTCTGGCGGAACGGACCTGTGTGCCGCCTTCGTCGCCAGCGCCCCGACAGTTCCGGTTTACGCCGGCGAGATCTCCTGCCGAGCGCTTGGCGCGGACGTCGACGCCTTCGACGAGCAAGGCCACTCAGTCACCGGCGCACTAGGTGAACTAGTCATCAAACAACCGATGCCGTCGATGCCGGTCGGCTTTTGGGGCGACACCGACGGATCCCGCTACCGGGCCGCCTATTTCGAGGACTTCGGCGGAGTTTGGCGACACGGCGACTGGATCACCATCACCGACTACGGTTCGGCCACGATCACCGGCCGCAGCGATGCCACCTTGAATCGCGGCGGCGTTCGTCTCGGCACTTCGGAGTTCTATTCGGTGATCGAATCGCTGCCCGAAGTGGCCGACAGCATCGTCGTCCATCTCGAAGACCCCGAAGGCGGCGCCGGTCAACTAATGCTGTTCGTGGCCTTGACCGACGACCGCGTCCTCGACGAACAACTAACGAAAAAGATCGCCACCGAACTTCGCACCAAACTGTCGCCGCGGCACATCCCCGACGAGATCCATCAAGTGCGGGGCATGCCGCGGACCCTGTCGGGCAAGAAACTCGAAGTTCCGGTCAAGAAGATCCTGCAAGGCACGCCCGCAGACGAGGCCGCCGCAAAAGGCGCCCTGCTGAACCCCGAAGTCCTCGACGATTTCGAGGAATTCGGGCCAGCAGGCAGGGCTTGATCGAGCAGAGCCTGATCAGACCAGCAGTTCGGCGATCTGGATCGTGTTCAACGCCGCACCCTTGCGCAGGTTGTCGCCGGTGACAAACAGCACGAGGCCCTTGTTGCCTTCGACCGACTGATCCTGCCGGATTCGACCCACATAGCTCGGGTCCTGACCGGCCACATCGAGC
>JAKPAQ010000383.1 GCA_029779385.1 Actinomycetes bacterium
GACCGAATCTGAAGCGCTTTTTGCGCGCGCCCAAGCGGTGTCGCCAGGTGGCGTGAACTCGCCGGTGCGCGCCTTTCGGTCTGTTGGCGGCACGCCAAGGTTCATGAAGTTCGGCCAAGGTGCCTGGCTGACCGATGTCGACGACAATCGTTATCTGGACTTCGTTGGTTCGTGGGGGCCGATGCTGCTCGGGCATGCGCATCCGCAGGTGCTTGACGCGGTCACCGCCGCCATCGCCCGCGGAACGAGTTTTGGCACCCCGGCCGAGCCGGAAGTTTTGCTCGCCGAGGAAGTGGTTGCTAGAACTCCGGTCGAGCAAATTCGGATGGTTTCCTCCGGCACCGAAGCGACCATGTCGGCGATCCGGCTGGCGCGCGGTTTCACCGGTCGCGACAAGATCATCAAATTTGCTGGCTGCTACCACGGCCACGTCGATCAACTTCTCGCCGAGGCCGGTTCGGGGCTGGTGACCCTCGGGATCCCGGGCACGCCAGGCATCCCCGAAAGCGTCACCGCAGACACCATCGTTTTGCCGTACAACGACGCGGCCGCTGTCGACGCGGCGTTTGCCGAGTTCGGCGACCAGATCGCCTGCGTGATCACCGAGGCCGCCGCCGGCAACATGGGCCTAGTGCCGCCGGCGCCGGGCTTCAACGCGCACCTGTCGCGCTCCTGCGCCAAGCACGGGGCACTGTTCATCAGCGACGAAGTGATGACCGGTTTTCGCGCCGCACGTTCGGGGCACTGGGAACTGGACGGCAAACCTGAAGGTTTCACCCCCGACCTGATGACCTTCGGAAAGGTGATGGGCGGTGGCTTCCCGGCAGCAGCATTTGGCGGCCGCGCCGACGTGATGAGCCTGCTGGCGCCGGTCGGTCCGGTCTACCAAGCTGGAACGCTCTCGGGGAACCCGGTCGCCACGACCGCCGGCCTGGCCACTTTGAGGCTGGCTACCCCCGAGGTTTACGCCCGGCTCAACGCAACCTCGTTGCAGGTGCAGCAGTTGGTCGCTGAGGCTTTGGCGGCCGCCGGGGTCGAGCATCAGATCCAGCGCGCCGGAACCATGTTCAGTGTGTTCTGGGGCGTCACTGAACCGGTTGCCGATTTTGCTGGCGCCCAGCGCCAAGACACCGCGGCATATACGGCGTTTTTCCACGCGATGCTGGCCGCTGGGGTCTACCTGCCGCCGAGTGCTTTTGAAGCATGGTTCGTCTCGGCCGCCCACGATGAAAACGTCGACTCGACTGCGCTCTCTAGACTTGCCGAAGCTCTACCCGGTGCCGCTGCTGCGGCCGCCCAAGTTGCCCGCTGACCCGCGAAGGAAAACGCATGACAACCCGCACAATCATTCACCTGCTGCGCCACGGCGAGGTTTTCAACCCCGAGGGTGTGCTGTACGGCCGGTTGCCGGGCTACGAACTTTCGGACTTGGGGCACCAGATGGCTGCCACGGTCGCGGAGTCGCTCAAGGAAAACGACATTACCCACATCGTGGCGTCGCCGCTGATTCGTGCTCAGCAGACGGCCCAGCCAACCGCCGACCTGCTCGGCTTGAAGATCGACACCGATGAGCGGGTAATCGAAGCGGACAACAAGTTCGAAGGGCTCAAGGTTGGCGTTGGTGCTGGCGCATTCGCCAAGCCGCGCTACTGGCCTTGGCTGTGGAATCCCTTGCGTCCGTCTTGGGGTGAGCCTTACAAGGACATCGCGGCGCGGATGCGCGCGGCGGTAGCCGACCTACGGAAGACCGCGGTCGGTCACGAGGGGCTAATCGTTTCGCACCAACTGCCCGTTTGGATCGCGCGTCGTTCCTTTGAAGACGCCTCGTTTGTGCACGACCCGCGAAACCGCGAATGCAACCTGGCGAGCCTGACCACCTTGACTTTCGACGACGACGAACTCGTCTCCTTGGACTACAGTCAGCC
>JAKPAQ010000384.1 GCA_029779385.1 Actinomycetes bacterium
GGCATCCTCAGCGCGTTCGGGTTGGTTGAGGCCGCGGCGCTACCGGTCGACGGTTACGACGCTTTCACCCGCGATGACGAGGTACTGATCGCGCTGGGATCACGAAACCAGCGGTTGAGTCAGTTCTGGCTGAGTGACCAGTCGCAGACGCCAAAGGTGCCGAACCTGATCGGTAAGCGGGTCGTTGTGCTCGACGGTGAAGACGATTTCGTCAACATGCTCGGGCACGTCTTCGCGGTGATGGGCATGACCACCGAAGTGATTCGCCATGACGCGTGGACGACCGAATCGCTAGACGGCCACGACCTCGTGGTGATCGGTCCGGGCCCGGGCGACCCGCGCGACGACAACGATCCCAAGATCAAAGTCCTGCGCGCGGCAACTCAGCGACTGCTAGATCGCGGCCAGCCATTCTTGGCAATCTGTCTGGGCCACCAAACGCTCAGTCACCTGATCGGCCTGGACTTGGTGTTCAAAGACATCGTCTTCCAAGGAACTCAGAGTGCTCTGCCAATCTTGGGTCGGACTGAGACGGTCGGCTTCTACAACACGTTCGTTGCCCGGGTGCCCGAATCGGGTCTACCGGCCGGGGTGAGCGTAGAAACGGACCCGGCATCTGGTGATATTCACCTAGTTGCCGGGCCCGCTTACCGGGGGATCCAGTTCCACGCCGAATCGATCCTGACGCAGCACGGTTATTCGCTGCTGCGCGAATTGACCGAGTCGCTGCTCAGCTGAACCGCGTCACTGCTTTCGAGCGAGCGATCCGCCGTCAGAACCGAGCGTGACGTTCACGTCGATCGACTTTCCGCCGCGCTGAACCGTTAGCGTGACCTTGTCTCCGGGGCTATAGCCGCGGATCGTCGCGATTAGGGCCTCGTTCGAAGCGACCGGGTTTCCGTCGACCTTGGTGACGATGTCACCAGACTTGAGGCCAGCCTTCTCGCCGGCGCCGCCTGCGGTGACTTCGCTGATCTTGGCGCCGACCGTGGTGATCTTGTCGTCGCTGGTGGCACTGCTGACCGTGATGCCGATTTGTGGATGCTCAACCGTTTGACCGGCGAGGATCTGCGTCGAAACATTGCGCACCAAGTTGATCGGGATCGCGAAGCCGAGTCCGACCGAACCGTTTCCGCTGCCGCCGGTGTTGATGGCGGAGTTGATGCCAATCACGTTGCCGGACATGTCAACCAACGGCCCGCCAGAGTTTCCGGGGTTTATCGCCGCGTCGGTCTGGATTGCTGGGAAGGTGGTCGTGGATCCGCTGCCCGAATCAGAATCACCAGGACTCACCGGGCGGTTCAGTGCCGAAACGATTCCTTGGGTGACGGTCGACTCGAGGCCGAACGGAGATCCAACTGCTACGACTGGCTGACCCACTCGGACCTTCGCTGAGTCTCCTAAGGTGGCGGGAGTCAGGTCAGTTAGTCCTGCGGCTTTGATAACCGCGATGTCGGTGGCGACGTCGCGTCCGACGATCTCGGCGCGCGCATTCGTGCCGTCGTTGAATGCCACGGTGATCGTGCCGCCATCTGCGGCCGCCTCAATCACGTGATTGTTCGTCAGGATGTTGCCGTCTTTGCTGATCACGATGCCAGTTCCGGTGCCCGCCCCGTCCTTGCCGGCGACGTTGATCATCACCGTTGATGGCAGCATTTTGGCCGCCACCGCCGAAACGTCGCTGGTCTTCGTAGTCGAGGCCGGGATCTCGTCGAGCGCGGTGCCAGTGGTTGAGGAACTGATGCCTGGCTGCGTGTCGCTCATGTTGGCATAGATCGCCGCACCGCCGGCCGCAGAGGCGCCAGCAAGTAGAACGACACCGGTAACGGCAGCAACGACTCGGCCTGCTCGCGGCTTCGGCGCTGGTGCAGGGGGAGTCAAGTTAGTTGGCGGGTAGGTCGGCGGGGTGCCGCCGCCCCCACCGAACGCGAGCGTCGGCTCTGCGGGTATCTGCGTGGTGTGCTCGGTCGGATAACCCGAGCCGACAGTCATGGTCGGTTCATGGTCGGGTGCGTATGCGCCGTACGGATCAGTGCCAGAGTTTTGGGTCAATGGCCAGTCGCTTGGCGAATCGGCCGAGGCCTCTGGC
>JAKPAQ010000153.1 GCA_029779385.1 Actinomycetes bacterium
CAGTACGTTGGTGTTCAGGGCGTCTTGTGACTGACCGAGTTCGTACACCTGGCCCTTGAGCTGGGTCATCATGTAACGTGTGATTTTGCGGTCGAGTGTGTACCGATAGGTGCCGCTCTCCTCGTAGTTTGGATTGCGGGTGGTGTCGACCACCATTTGGCTCAAGGCATTGCAACGCCTGTAGATGTTGCGGCTATTGACGTTGACCATGATCGAGGCGTTGGCGGTGCCGGCCGTGGTGCCACTCGCCGTGTACCACGGCCGCATCGGCTCCAGATAGTCGAGAAAGCCGAGCTTGGCATCGGTGGCGCCCATCAAGGTACGGAGGTCCACAAACGGTTTGCCGTCTCGTTTGGGGCAGCTCGCGCCCGACGTGGGCGAGACGTAACTCTGATCAAGCAGGCAGTTGGGCGACATGCTCAGCTCGATCCACGAGCCATCACCACTGTCGGGGAGGTCGTAGACCTTGGTGCCGACCGATACCGTAGTCCAGTCCTGGATGACCGTTCCTTCTTTGAGCGTGATGACCCGGTAGCGAATTTCGCTGGCAGCCGGGAGGCCGCTGGCGTTGAATGGTGTAGCGGCATTGGCCGGGTCCCAACGCCAGTTCGCCGGGACACCGCTGCGCGGGGTCACCGGCACGTATAACGCTTCGACGACTTTGGTTCCCACGCCGGCCCCCCACTGCTCGGGCTCGCCGTCGTGCACCATCGGGGCGCCGTAGACGTACTTGCCGTTTGAGGCCACGAAAACCGAGAAGCTCAGACGACGCGCGTTACCGCCGCTGTCGCTGTAGCGCCGCGTGATGTCGATGATGCCCTGACTGACATTCTCGGCACGCAGCTTGGTGGCAACCTGACTGGCGTAGGTCGCCACGTTGGCCTCAATGAAGGCTTTCGCAGCGTCGGCGATGACGATGCGGTTGCCCGATGGGAGCCCGAAAACCGGGAACGCCGGAAAGTTGGCGATGCTTCGCCCTGTGTATTTGATGCACTTGGAGTCGAGATTCTGGCTGGTGATCGAGCAGACGTCGGCCTTGACGG
>JAKPAQ010000405.1 GCA_029779385.1 Actinomycetes bacterium
ACCTCAAGTCGTACCCCGGCGCGGTTCTGGCCGTAACCCACGACCGTTACTTCCTCGACAATGTGGCCGAGTGGATCGCCGAAGTCGACCGCGGCCAGATCCACGGCTACGAAGGCAACTACTCGACGTACTTGGAGACGAAGAAGGACCGTCTCAAGATCGAGGGCCAAAAGGACGCCAAGCGCGCCAAGATGCTCGAGCGTGAACTCGAATGGGTGCGCTCGAACGCCAAGGGCCGCCAGACCAAGAGCAAGTCGCGTCTGGCTCGCTATGAGGAACTGGCCGCCGAGGCCGAGAAGGCTCGCAAGATCGACACGACTGACATCAACATTCCGGCCGGTCCGCGACTCGGCGATGTGGTGTTGGACGCGAAGAATCTCGTCAAGGGGTTCGAGGGTCGCGTCCTTTGGGACAACATCAGTTTCTCGCTGCCGCGCGCAGGAATCGTCGGCATCGTCGGCCCGAACGGCGTCGGCAAGACGACCCTGTTCCGGATGATCACCGGCTCCGAAGAACCCGATTCGGGTGAACTGGAAGTCGGCAAGACCGTCAAGATCAGTTACGTCGATCAGAACCGCGCGAACATCGACCCGACGAAGAACGTCTGGGAAGTAGTCTCCGACGGTTTGGACTTCATCAAGGTCGCGAACTTCGAAATGAACAGCCGCGCCTATGTCGCTTCGTTCGGCTTCAAGGGTTCGGACCAGCAGAAGAAGGCCGGCGTGCTTTCTGGCGGTGAGCGCAACCGGTTGAACCTGGCGCTGACGCTAAAGCAGGGCGGCAACATGCTGTTGCTCGATGAGCCGACCAACGACTTGGACGTTGAAACTTTGTCTTCGCTCGAAGACGCGCTGTTGGATTTCCCTGGTTGTGCCGTGGTCACCTCGCACGACCGCTGGTTCCTCGACCGCATCGCGACCCATATTCTGGCGTGGGAAGGTACCGAGGATGAGCCGGGCAACTGGTTCTGGTTCGAGGGAAACTTCGCGTCGTACGAGGCCAACAAGATCGAGCGCCTTGGTGCCGAAGCGGCGCGTCCGCATCGCGTCACTCACCGTCGCCTGACGCGCGACTGAGTCTCTTAGCGTCGGGTTTTCCTGGCGCTGGGATTTCTTGGCGCCGAGGCCTAGAAGGTTCGGCCGCCTAGGGCGTTCTGGACTTTGGTCATTACGCGGCCGACGGCGGCGAAATCCTCGGGGGAGGCCAAATCGACTAGGTACTTGCGCACACCGTTCACATGGGTGTGCGCCGCAGTGCTTAGCGTCTCGAACCCTTTGTCGGTGAGCACTGCGGTTACTCCGCGGCCGTCGGTATCGCACTGGATTCT
>JAKPAQ010000406.1 GCA_029779385.1 Actinomycetes bacterium
GTCCACTCCTTGCCTAAAGACTGCGACCCGTGTGGCGAGTTTGGCGAGTTCCACACCTTCGTAGTCAACGCGCCGTACTTTCGCCACAAGGTGGAGTTCACCGCCGAACGAAGTGAGCCGGTCAAGCGTCAGATCGGCACTTCGGCCGGGGTCAAGACGTTCAGCAGTTGGCAGTTGCGCATTCGGTGAGTCACTACAAGACGAAACCGGTTCTCAGAAATCTAGTGGATTTCCAAGAACCGGTTTCACTTGGCGGAGGATAGGGGATTCGAACCCCTGAGAGCTTTCACTCAACCCGCTTTCCAAGCGAGCGCACTAGGCCACTATGCGAATCCTCCGCGTCGGAGTCTACGCGGCAGTCACCACCGCAGACCAATCGGGATCAGCGCCAAAGCCTACATATGTCCTAATTTGCCTGCTTAGACTGGCAGTCACGGTCGTAAACCTCATACGCAAGCGTCGCCTGGCCGGTCTCTTCGGCACGGATCCGTCCAAGATTCCATTCGAGCAAAGTGGCCGGTTCGCGCCGCTGCGTGGTCAGTACGCATTCGGTTTCACCATCGAGACGCGACACCAACGTTGGCACTGCGTCGTCGGACAACATCGCCAAGTACGTCCAGTCGACCTTCCCGGTTTCCTCATAGCGATCGAGGTTGTGGTTGGCGACCCAAGCATCCGGGTTGATCGCGGCCAAACCCAACAGCAGCACCGCACCGCTGAGCAAACCGAACCGCGGCAGCCAACCGGCCCGAAGCACGACGCCGGCGACCAGCGTCGCCACCAAGAGAAGGCCGAGCCAGCCCATGAAGACGTCCACTAACAGCCGAAGCGAGGTGAAACCGTAGGCGTCTTGGTAAAGACCCATCCGGTTGAAAGCCGAACCGAGCACCGCCAACGTCATCAGACACAGCGCGCCAAGTGAGCCGCGCAGCCAGGCCCGGTCAGCGACCGTCTCACGACTCGCCTTACGCGAAGCCGCCCACACCACCAGCAGCGTCAACGCGGTCACGACCGTCAACTGACCGAAACCTTGGTGGACGTACTCGGCATAAGTCAGGCCCGTGGTGCGTTCGAAATACTCTCGACCACCGAAAATCGCGGCGGCCTGCGCAACCAAGAAGGCCACGAAAACGACGTTGACCACCAGCACGGGCACGAGCCACTCGAACCGGCGGGCCGGCTCCTGCCTGGACAAGCCAACAGTTCCGACCTTCGGCGGGTTCAGGGCGAAGTAGGCGCCCGTTAGCGTCAGCGCGGCAATGGCCACGGCGATGAAAACTCGTCCGACGAACTCCAGCGAACCCAAATCGGGCACGAGCGCGCCGAACCAGTCAGCGAAAATCGCGTCGGCGGAAATAAACAACATTCCAAACACGATCAGTCCCAGCAGAGACCAAATGACTGTGCGGGCAACGGCCAAACCTTGACCCGCGCGGGTCGATATTTGCAGAGTCCGACCGAGCCAGGGCAGGCCGCGCAACCCAGCCAGTGGCCAAGCCATCAGCGCAAACAAAAACGCTGGCACTCGCCGAGCATCGGCGATCGCCACCGCCGTGACCACGCCGCCGGCCAACAGACACAGCACGACAATCCAGTCCGCGTCTCGCACCAGGGCGGTAGCGGCCAAGGCGGTGCACAGCAACGCCGAGCCAAGAACATACGGGTCGCTGCGCCGTGCGCTCACGAAAAACATCATCAGACCGGCGGCCATCAAG
Source organism: Actinomycetes bacterium (assembly GCA_029779385.1). The sequence goes on from JAKPAQ010000406.1 coordinate 1,716, forward strand.
ATGATGAAGGTGCCCAAACCTAGGTCATAAAGCGCTGGCGTGAACCCGGCAAACAACCCAACCAAGATCGCCCAGACCAGCAGTCGAGGCCGTCCCGGCACGCCATGATCTGGCCAAAGTGAGCCAAAGACCGAGTCGGCGAAGGACACAACTTTCGGGCGCTCAACTCCGGTCGGTACTGGCGGCAAATTCTCATTCGCCGAGTTCGGTCCGATTTTTTGGTCAGTCACTACATCTTCCTTTGGTATCGGCCGGGTTTCGCCGGCAGTCGTGAGTTCTGTGGCCGGGTCTTGTCCGGTTCGAGCTTTGGCCGGAGACAGCGGCAAAGTCACTTCGACCCGCGCACCGCCAGCGCCGGGCAGGGGATCCACGAAGGCGATGGTTCCGCCATGCAGGTCGCTCACCCAGCGGGCGATCGCCAAACCCAGGCCGGTCCCGCCGCCGCCTTCGGCGTCCCTGAGGGTGCCGAACCGCTCGAATGCGAGTTCGCGGTCAGTAGGTGCGACGCCGGGGCCTTCGTCAACGACCTCCAGGGTCCAGTTGTCGACTCCGCCCACGGCCAAGAGTTGGACTCGCCCCCCGGCCGGACTGTGCCTAGTCGCGTTGTCGACCAGGTTCGCCACAAGTTGGCTAAGTCGCGCCGGATCGGCTTGGAAGAGTAACCCTTCGGGTTCAACCGACACCGAAACTTCGACGTCAAGGTCGCCGTAGCTGAACTCGGCTGCCGCGGCCGACAGCAGGTCAACGACACGCACCTGCTCTGCCAGCAGTGGCGCGGCGCCCGCATCAACCCGAGACAGGTCCAGCAAGTCGTTGACCAACGCAGTCAAACGTTCGCCTTGGGCGAGTGCGGTGCGCAAAATTTGTGGATCCGGTTCGTTGACGCCATCGGCCAAGTTCTCCAGCACGGCGCAAAGTGCCGTCAACGGCGTGCGCAGTTCGTGACTCACGTTGGCGATCAGTTCGCGTCGTTGACGATCGACCTGGTCGAGGTCGGTGGCCATCTGGTTGAACGCGCGCGCCAACTCCCCGATCTCGTCACGCGAAGTCGTTTCGATCCGGGCCGAATAGTCGCCCTTGGCCATCTGGTCGGCGGCCGCCGTCATCTGGCGCAGCGGCGAAGTCATCCCCACCGCCAGCAGTTGAGTGATCGCCAAAGCAAGCGCGATCGTCACCGGAATGCTCAACCAAATCGGCACCCCTCCGGCCGAACCGACCGTTGCCACCAGCGAAGCGGCAGTCACGCTCGCGGCTACGAGAAGGCCTAGCTTTACCTTGACCGACCTGACCGGATCCAACGGGTTGGCGCTCATTTTGGCGCTCCTATTTCGAGCGAGTAGCCGACGCCGTGGACCGTCCGCACAAACTCCGCACCGATCTTGGCCCGCAAACCCTTGATGTGACTGTCGACCGTGCGGGTGCCGGAGGCATCGGCCCAACCCCATACGTCGTCCAGCAACCGTTCGCGGGTCAGCACCTCGCCGGGCGAGGAAGCCAGACAGGCTAGGAGGTCGAACTCGGTTGGGGTCAGGTGGATTTCCTCTTTGCCAACCCAGACCCGCCTAGCTTTGGTGTCGAGGCGAAGGTCGCCGAGATCCTGGAGTTTCACTGGCGTGGCAACTAGTTCGGCCGCACGTTCGACCCGACGCAACAAGGCCGCCACCCGGGCGACCAGTTCGCGCATCCGAAACGGCTTCGTCAGGTAGTCGTCTGCACCAACCGCCAGCCCGACCAGCACGTCAGCCTCGTCGTCACGCGCCGTCAACATCAGCACCGGCACCGGCCGAACCGCCTGAATTCGCCGGCATACTTCGTGGCCATCAAAACCTGGCAGCATCACGTCGAGCACAACCAAGTCCGGGCTTGTGATGGTGAACGTCGCCACCGCACCGGGTCCGTCAAAAGCACGCTCGACCGCGTAACCCTCAGCGATCAGCCGATCGGCGACCGCGGCCCCGATTACCGGTTCGTCCTCGACCAGCAGGATGCGACGTGTTGTCATGCCTCCAACCTAGGAGGTCAACTCCGCAGAACCCGGGGACGAATCGTGAAGATCTTGTGTAGGTCCAGTTCAGTCGGCCATGACTCTGCCCGTATGCTGGTGGGTAGCCCCTCGCGTGGCGGCACATCACCCAACTCCCCCAGGGCAGGAATGCAGCAAGGGTAAGTGGTCCCTGTCGGGTACGCGAGGGGTCCTTTCATTCTCTGAACCCCGCGGCACATCACTCCGCCACGCGTAGCACATCACCCAACTCCACAGCACCCACAAACGGCAGGAACCCACCAAGGGCAAGTGGTCCCCCTCGGGTACGCGGGGGGTCCTTTCATTCTCGAATAGGTGAATCTCTGGCCCGATCACCTCACATCCCGAATGGGGCACCCCACCCGCAGAGCTGTGAATTATTACTTGACTTCGAACGCATGTTCTAATAAGTTTGAGTCATGAAACCAGATCCGCGGCTCGCCGAATCGTGGCTGAGCGGCGCCCCCGAGTCGCTCGAAGCGGTGCGGGCCGCGGATCTGGATTCACTTACCGCCGAGGAGTTGGTTCGGTTTGCTGCTCACGGTCAGGCGATCGTCCGAGCGGCCCAGGCGATGTGTCTCGCGTTGACGTCTGCGGGTGCGCGTAAAGATGCGCACAAGGCTGCTGGGGCGGGGTCGATGGCGTCGCTCGTCGCTACGGAGGCTGGGCTTTCTCGTCGGGGTGCGGCGAAGCATCTGAAACTCGCGGCGCAACTTGATGAGGCGCCGGTGTTGGCCGAGCAACTGTCGAAGCCGGGGATGAGTACCGACAAGGCCGCCGTCGTTGCAAAGGCCCTCGACGACCTGCCGATCGACCTTTCGGCGGCTGAACGTTCCGCGGTCGAAACTGACTTGGCTGAAGCAGCTCCGGGGATGTTGTTGGAGCAACTCCAGCACAAGGCCAGGCGTGCGGTTGAAGTCGTTGACCGTGAACGCGCCGACCGGATCGAAAACCAAGAGTTGGTTCGGCAAGAAGAGACCGCGGTCCAGGCGGCCGAGTTTTGGATGACCCGCCCCGATGAGGCTGGGATGGTCAAAGGCGGCTTCACTCTGGACGCGTTGACCGCCGACATGCTCCGCTCGGCTCTGGAAGCGAAAACCAGTCCACGGCGCCGCAACTCGACTCTTGATACCGATACTGGTGAACTGACTTTCGAAGACGCGACCCTCGATACGCCGCCGTCCTACAAGGAACGCGCCGGGAACGCGTTCGCCGACCTGCTGCGGCACTTGCCGACTGGCGAGTTCGGCAACCACGGCGGTGTCGCCGCGACGCTAATGATCACGGTTTCCGAAGACTCCCTGCGGGGTCGCTGCGATACCGCTGGCGTCACCGAACACGGCACACGGGTTTCGGCCGGCCAGTTACGACAGTTGGCGTGTGGTGCTGGCGTCCTGCCAGCCGTCCTCGGCACCGAATCACAGGTCCTAGACCTTGGCCGCACCCAGCGACTCCACTCACCAGCCCAACGACGGGCCCTCGCCCACCGCGACCTTGGTTGCGCATTCCCCGACTGTGACCGGCCGCCAGGTTGGACCGAAACCCACCACATCAAATCCTGGCTCCACGACGGAACAACCGACCTGGACAACGGGGTTCTACTCTGCGGCCACCACCACAGACAAATCCACCACACTGGTTGGCGGATCGAACTAAACCCCAGAGACAAACGACCCGACTTCTACCCACCCGGCGCCAGCCGACCAAGACGCAACACCAGATACCGGCCACTCGTCGCCTAGCCGCCAGATACCCGCCGAGAAGAAGTCATCGCCGTACCCGAGCGGCCCGAAGAATCCCTTCACCGGCCTTCTTGGTGACGAAGGTTTTTGAAGGCTTGCGCGAGTACTCGATCGTGATTGCGGTGCCGCTCTTTCCCAATCGATGGTTGTACCAACTGGTCATGGTCGGCGCCACCTTATTGCCCTTTCCCACACTGAATTTCTTGCGTTTCAAACCCAAGTTGGCGGCCAGTCGCTTCTCAAAACGCACGTCCTTGCCTGACTTGCCGATGCCATTTAGTGGCTGATGAATAGAGGCGATGTAGTCGGGCCGGTACAGTTCAAGGAATCGAATTAGCGCCCGCGTTTCAGGCTCGCTAGCGCGCCTCGACCCGCCATAAGTTCTCGAACCTTTGACGCCACGCTTCCAGCCACTAGTAGGCCAATTTCGGTTCAAGTCGACGCCGCGCGCATTCGTTCTAGTCCCCTTCGCAAATCCGTCAGGGTTCATCGTCGAAATGATCCAAAGGGCCGTGCCAGCACTGGGCCTCAGGTTTTCAATAATGTGTCGAGCAGTCCGCGGGCCAGCCCGTTCATCACCGTGCATCTGCCCGAGCACCAAGACAACGTGCTTGGCACTTGGATCGCCGCGAAAGTAAGCGACAATCGGTCGACCCTTCACCGACTTACCGATTACCTGACGCCTCGCCACATAAGCGGGCTCACTTGGCGTTGGCACCGTCGTCGGCTCAGTCGTTGGAACCGTCGTCGGCTCAGTCGTTGGCACCGTCGTCGGCTCATCTGACGGCATTGAATCGTCACCAAAAGCAGCGGGCGTTGAGAATCCAAGTGCCAAAACCACGGCTAATGCCGCTCGCACAAATCTCTGCTTCATAGAACGATCCGTTCGAAAATCGGCGCCTTCATCGCAGTTTAGGTCCCGGTTGAGCATTTGGGATAGCCCAGCCGTAAGTTCACCTCGGCATTCCTGCGGTTCGTATTCGCTGACCAACTACACTTGGCGAATGATCTTCCGCCGCGTGGGGGACGGACGGCCGTACCCGGAGCATGGACTCACACCCAGTGATTGGGCCTCCATTGCACCGACCCAAGTACGACTTGACGATCTGACAACCACGAAGAACAACCTCGACCTCGCCACTTTGCTAGATACCGACTCGACCTACTTTGGCGACCTGTTCGCACATGTGGTGAGTTGGCAAGGCGAACTCTTCCTAGAAGACGGCCTTCACCGCGCGCTTCGCGCTGCACTGCAGCAACGCACCATGCTCCACGCCAGAATTCACGTGATCGCAAAACAGCCATGACCAAGCCACGTGACCTCCTGGTGGTTGGAGGTGCCGCTTTCGTATTCGTTGTCGGCACTGGTTTGGGGATGAAACTCGCCTTCTCCGCACCTGACGCGGCCCCCGCAGAACCGACTTGCCGCGTCGTTCGCGTCGAACGCGGAAAGCCTTTGACAAGCAATCTGGTCGTAGTCAACGTCTATAACACCAGTGATCGCGCCGGTCTAGCCAACCGAGTAAAGATCAACCTAGAGCAGCGTGGCTTTTTGGGCGGATCAACCGGAAACAACCCCGGAGCGATCAAAGCAACAAACGTGACCATTTTGGCTACCGATCCGGCCGATCCGAAAGTGAAGCTCGTTTCCCTGCAGTTCAAAGGAAAAGTAGACGTCATCAGCCCCGATTTCGAACTGAACGACGGCGTCACAGTCCTACTCGGGCAGAATTTTCGCGGACTGAAGACCGACGCAGCAAAGTCGGTTGAGGCGAGCAGACGAGTGTCAGTTTGCATCCCCAATGTGGACTTGGGTTGACCGACGTGACCGGTTGATTCAATCTCTGTGAGTGGTGTCCCAGCCAGCCAGGCGGCCTTGCTCGGCCACCAGTCGCAACCGCCGCTCAACTGTCTCGCGGAGTTCTCGAGTCGTCACCAGTAACAGTTCGTCATCCACCCGAATCCGGGTAGTTCGATGCGGAACCATGGTGCTGCCGTCGCGAACAACCATCGTCACCGAAGCGCCCGGCGGCAGCCGCAACTCCCCGACCTCAACCCCGGCAAGCTTGGACGACTCGGGAACGTGAATCTGTAGAAGGTCGGCCGAAATGCGTTCAAGCGGGGCCGCATCAATCTCCACGTCTCGACCACGGGTGGACTCCACCCCGCACCATTTCGCGAGTTTGCCAAGTGGCGCGGCCTGGACGATCGTGTAGACGACCACCGCCACAAAAGTCATGTTGAACAGGTCGAGAGAACTGTCCAGACCGTGAGCTAACGGGATGGTGGCCAACACGATCGGCACCGCTCCACGCAGGCCGGCCCAACCGATAAACAACTGTTCTCGCGGCCCAACTCGGAACCACGAAGCACACATCGCCACCGAAGCCGGTCTAGCCACAAACGTCAACAGCGCGCCGACGCCAATCCCCACCCAGAGGTGCCACGGGTCGATGTCGCTGGGGTGAACCAACAGGCCGAGCATCACGAACAGGCCAATTTGGGCGAGCAGGCCAATACCCTCGACGAAGGACCGGGTCGCAGACCGGTGGGGCAGTTCGGTGTTGCCGAGCACCACGGCGGCAACATAGACCGCAGCGAATCCGCTGGAGTGAACGGTTGCGGCCACCGCGTATGCAAACACTGTGACGGCAAAGACCACTAGTGGATATAGACCCGCAGACGGCAAGGCGACCCGACGCAGTAGTCGCGCTCCACCACCACCGATCAGCAAACCGATGAAACTGCCGACGACCAGTTCAAAAACAATCAGCGCGACAAAACCCAAGGGCCCGTAGTCGTGGATTGAACCGACACTGATCGCGGTTACTAAAACAACGATCGGCGCATCGTTTAGACCCGATTCGGTCTCGAGCACGCCCGAAACCCGAGACTTCAACGGCACCGCACGAAGCACCGAGAAGACCGCGGCGGCGTCCGTCGGGGAAAGCACCGCACCGATCAGCACGGCAAGTTCCCAGTCCAAGCCGAAGATGTAGTGCGCGCCGACGGCAACTATGCCGACACTGATTGAGGTGCCAATCGTGGCCAGCAAGACGCCGAACCCGAGAGTGGGTTTTACGTTGTTCCAGTTGGTCGTCAGACCGCCCTCGGCCAAAATCAGAATCAGTGCAGACAGGCCGATCACGAGCGCCATGTCGTAGTTGACGAAGTCGACACCGGCACCGTCGTAGCCCAAAAGCACACCCAGGCCTAGGTACATCAACAACGAAGGCAGGCCAACAACTGCCGAAATCCGTACTGCTAGAACTGCCAAAATCAGCACAACGGAGCCGGCCAACAAGACCACGTTCAAGTCGTGAGGAGTCATTCAACTCCCTTCCGCGGCTGGCCTGATGTCGAACACCCTATCGTTGCGAAATTTCGGCGAGAAGACGCTCGGTACCAATCCGGTAACCGTCGACTCCCTCGCCGATCACGTGCACGACCGCAACATCGGCGACATACGAAAAGTGGCGGAATGCTTCGCGGGTAGTCACGTCAGAGATGTGCACCTCGGCAACCGGCAGTGCCACCGCAGCCAAGGCATCTCGAAGAACTACCGACGTGTGGGTCAGCCCGCCAGGGTTGATCACGATGCCAGCGCAGTCATGGCGTGCCTCGTGGATCGCGTCAATCAAGACCCCTTCGTGGTTGCTTTGGATTGCGCGCACCTCAAAGTCTTCAACGGCGGCAGTTTCGGCAACCAAACGCTCAACGTCGGCCAACGTTTGCGAACCATAAACCTGCGGCTCACGAGTCCCGAGCAGGTTGAGATTGGGGCCGTTTACCAACAGCAGGCGGCGATTCGTCACCTGCTCACCGTACCGGTAGGTGCCACGCCGGTGGCCGGCTTTGCCGGTGGCTCAGCGCTCACGCGGATCACGAAGCTCGCGAACCCGAGTTACGACGAACCAGCCGCAAACAACCAAAACGGCCAAGATCACCAACCGTTGGAACCAGTCGGCGTACGGCTCAATCACATGCCAGTTCTCGCCGAGGGTGTAACCCGCCCCAACGAAAATCGAGTTCCAGATAAAGCTGCCAATGGTCGTCAGAAGGAAGAAAATGCCGAAGTTCATTTTCTCGACGCCGGCAGGCAGTGAAATCAGGCTCCGGAAGATCGGCACCATCCGGCCAAAAAAGACGGCCTTGCGGCCATACTTCGCGAACCACGTTTCAGCCGACTCAAGGTCAGCGAGCTTGAGCAACGGCGTCTTCACAAAAACCCAAGCCGCCCGATCCCGGCCAAACAGTCGACCAAGCCAATACAAAATGCAGGCCCCGATCACCGAACCGGCTGTGGTCGCAAACAGAGCGCCCGCCAGCGTGAACGTCCCTTGGCTGGCGGCCAAACCGGCCATCGGCAGCACGATCTCGCTGGGGATCGGCGGGAAAAGGTTGTCCATACCGACCGCGATCGCGGCACCGACCAACCCCATCTTTTCCATGAGGTCGATCATCAATCCGGCGAGGCCGTCGATGTTGGCATCCGTTTGCAGTATCACGCGGCGAGCATAGCGGCCTTGCCGAATTGCTCCACTGAACCAGCAGGTAGCGTCTGAGAAATGACTCGGCTGACCCAACGGTCCTCGGCGCTGGCTCTAGCGGCAATCTTTTGCGGTGCGTTGCTAGTTGGCTGCGACTCAAGTAACAAAAAACCCGAGCAGACAAACACCATCCTCAGTGTTCCGTCCGGCACCGCGGTGGCCGCGATGAACGCCGATCAGGTTGCGGCCTCACAGTTCCTGTTCGAGTCCGCCACGGCAGTCATTCTGGCGAAACCCGGCGACACTGCGGCCCTGGCTGCCGCCAAAAAGTACGCCGTACCGATTCTGCCGGCCGATTCTGCTGGCCGCACCGAAGCCAAGCGGCTCGGCGCCAGAGTGCTCGACCTGACCGACCCCGATATTGACCGAAGCCCTAATCCTCGTCGAGCCAAACCAGCGACCGTAGCTATTGCCGCAGCGCCCACCGCAGAACTAACTCACTTGGCAAAACTCGGCGACGCCAACCTTGTCCCGACCTCTCCAGATCCACGGACGGACCCCAAGTCGATCAAGGCACTGGAGTCGACCGGCGATTCGGCCTTGCTCGCAATCGGGCTCGCGGCCTATCCCATTGAGGCGATCAGGACACACGCCAAAGTTCCGGCCGGCGGATACTTGGCGCTGCCGGGTCATCACTATTTAGCGATGTATGGCCACCCGTCGACAAGTGCCCTAGGAGTTCTCGGGGAACAGAGCCCGAAGAAGTCAGTGGCTCGGGTGCAAAAGCTGGTGAAGAAGTATGAGGCCGTCGCGCCGGACGAATCGTTTGTGCCGGCGTTCGAAATCATCACCACGATTGCTAGCGCAGGGCCCGGAAAGCGCAAGGATTACTCGCACCGCACCCCGGTCAGTGAACTTCGCCCACTCGTTGACGCGGCCAAAGGGGCCGGAGTCACCGTGATTCTCGATCTGCAGCCAGGTCGAAGCAAGGCGATAACTCAAGCCAAGGCCTACCGCGAACTTCTGCTCGAGCCTCATGTGGGTCTGGCATTGGATCCAGAATGGAAGCTCGGCAAGCACGGTAGGCCGCTCCAGCGGATCGGCCACATGTCGACCAGTGAAATCAACGAGGTGTCGCGCTGGCTGGCGAAGTTGACACGCGAAAACGTGCTGCCGCAAAAACTCTTCGTGGTTCACCAATTTCAGACCCAGATGGTCAGGGATCGCAACCGACTCGTGACCAGTCGGCCTGAGTTGGCCACGATCATTCACGTCGATGGCCAAGGTCCGCCGGCGGCCAAAATGTCCACTTGGAAGATGATTCGAAAAGACGCCCCCAGCGGCGTGTTTTGGGGCTGGAAGAACTTCGTCGACGAGGACAAGCCGATGCTGACGGCCGAGCAGACGTGGCGGCGAGTGCGCCCTCATCCCGATCTCATCACCTACCAGTGACTTCGGTGCCAGACATTCTTTGGCTATCCCATTAGGTTTGGGTCATGACTGAACCGGCGCTGCTTCGACAGATTCGCGAGTCAGTCATTGGTGACGACCAAGTCATGTACGGACCGTACGGACCGCGGCGAGTCACCTATGCCGACTACACCGCCAGTGGCCGTTCGCTCGGTTTCATTGAGGATTTTCTGCGCGAACAGGTACTGCCCAGATACGCGAACACTCACAC
>JAKPAQ010000439.1 GCA_029779385.1 Actinomycetes bacterium
CGAAAAAGGCGTACGCGTCGGCAATATCGACAAGGTGTGGGATCGGATACGACTCCTCGACGAAGGTGGGATCGAGCGCACCCTGGCCGGCGGCCCAAGCGCCGGCGACGCAAGCCTGCTGCAGGAAGTCTTCACCCAAGCGGTATTCGCCCAATCAGGCGTCGGGGTCGGCATCTCCGACGTGACCGGCAGGATCCTCGTGGTAAACGCCGCTTTCGCCACAATGTTCGGCTACGACGACGTCCACGAATTCGCCGCCAACGTCCGGATCACCGACATGACCCATCCCGACGACCCTCCGGGGGTGTGGGAACTGTACGGGCAATTGATGAGCGGCGAAGTCGACCGGGTGAGCATCGTGAAGCCACATTTCCACCGCGACGGGCACACCTTGTGGCACAGCATCAACGTCTCGCTGGTCCACGACGGTGACGGCGCACCCGCCTACACGTTGGCACTGTTCGAAGACGTAACTGAGCGGCACCAGCTGCAAGAACGGATGCGTCACCAGGCGCTGCACGACGACCTGACCGGGCTACCCAACCGCGCTCAGTTCTTCGACCGACTCACCGCAGCGTTCGAAGATCCGAACTCCCGCGTCGGAGTCTGCTACATCGACCTAGACGGGTTCAAGGCCATCAACGACACCCTTGGCCACGCCGTCGGTGACAAGCTGCTCATCGAAATCGCCAACCGACTGCGTTCATGTCTTCGGCGACCCGGCCAGCTCGTCGCCCGATTGGGCGGCGACGAGTTCATCGTGCTCGTGCCGCAACCCGACGGAGCCAGCGAGGTCATCGAACTCACCGAGGCGATCATGCGAGCCGTCGAACTGCCGATCGACATCGACGGAAATCCAATCGTCGTCTCGGCGAGTGTCGGTGTCATGGAAGAGCTGGTGACCAACACCTCTGTGGTCGACCTCATGAAAGGCGCCGACGTTTCGCTGGTGTGGGCCAAGGAATCCGGACGCAAACGCTGGGAGGTCTTTGACGCCGAACGCGAAAAAATCCGATCCTGCCTGTCGCCCA
>JAKPAQ010000449.1 GCA_029779385.1 Actinomycetes bacterium
TGGCGTACCCGATTCGCGCTGTCGCGAAGTGCTCGAATTGGTGGGTCTGGCTGAAGCTGCCGGCCGTAAAGTCGGTGGCTACTCGATGGGCATGCGCCAGCGCCTCGGGTTAGCGTTCGCGCTGCTTGGTGACCCGGACGTGGTCATCTTGGACGAACCGGCCAATGGACTCGACCCGCAAGGCATCGTGTGGATGCGACACCTGCTGCGGACCTTTGCCGCTGAAGGGCGCACCGTGTTGATCTCTAGTCACGTCCTCGGCGAAGTCCAGCACACCGTTGACGACGTGGTAATCATTTCGCGCGGCGAACTCGTCCACGCCTCCAGCCTTGAGGGCTTACGGGCGCTCGCGCAGCCGAAGGTACTTGTTGGTGGGCCAGATGTGGCTGCACTCTCGGTCTTGGTTGCTCAGCACGGTTGGACTGCCAGTGAGGTTTCGGGTGGGCTCGAAGTGCACGCAGCCACGGCCGCCGAAATCGGCGCGGCTGCTTTCGCGGCCGGGGTCGAACTGCACCAACTCGCCGATGCTGGTGTCGGGCTTGAAGAGGTGTTCTTGCAGTTGACTTCCGATCCCAGCGACGCAGTTTCCAGGGGAGGTGCGGCCGCATGAGTGCAGCATTTCGCGCCGAACTGCGCAAACTATTGAGCACCAAACTGTGGTGGCTGCTGGCGATCTTGATGGCCGCCTACCTAATCTTCATCGCCGCAGTGATGGCGTTGTCGGTCACGGTGACCCTGCCGGGCGAAGAGGCCACGATCATGAACGTCGGCCTCGACGAGGCGAAAATGATTTACGCGCTCACCAGCCCGATCGGCTACGTGTTCCCGCTGATCATCGGCAGCCTGATTTTCACCGGCGAGTTCCGGCACAAGACCATCACCGCCTCGCTGCTCGTTGAACCAAGCCGAACCGTGTTGATGTTGGCGAAACTGGCCGTGGCCGCAGTCGTAGGTCTGATCTATGGCGTCGTCGGCACGATCTCAACGGTCGCTGGTTCGGCTCCGCTGCTGGAGTGGCGCGGAAATGGCGCCTACCTGTATTCGCGTGAGGTGCTCGTCCTGCTGGGGATGTCTGTGCTGGTGATGGTCATGTGGGCGGTGCTCGGTACCGCGGTGGGCAGCGTGCTGACGAACCAAGTTGCCGCGATCATCGTAATTTTGGCTTTCACTCAGTTCGTCGAGCCGATCGCCCGCCTCGCACTTGGGGCCTGGCATGTGACTGAGTCGGTCGCTAAGTTCTTCCCCGGCTCGGCCGCCGACGCGGTCGTTGGTACTAGCTTCTTTTCCCAGGGTGGTTCGGCGGACCTGTTGGGCCGGCCCGCCGGCGCGGCGGTGCTGTTGGGTTACGTGCTGATCTTCGCCTTGGTCGGCCGGTTCGTGACGCTTCGCCGCGACATCGGCTGATAAGCCGGTACTTCCTCAGCCGGCCAAGCGGAATCTAACTTCGCTGCCGTTGGCGTCTTTGTCTTTCGCCCAGCCTGGTTCCTTCTGACCCGACTGCCAGCGCTTGCCGTCGAAGGTCACGTCGGTTACTGCGTATTCGGCCGAGTTCGCCACGATGAACTGCGCGAGCGCCCAACCGCGGGTGTGCGTCTCTTTGCCGGAGAGTTTGATGACCTGCCAGTCTTCGGCGGTCTCGACCTTCACCTGCCCCCAAGCCTCGTTCAGCCACTTGGTCAGGTCAGCGTTGCCCGGCTCGGTGGCATCGGACACGCACGAGAAGGCCGCCTTGGAATGACCGCGCAGGGCAGACGCCAACGCCCGAGCGTCGGCCTCATGGTCGGCGTAGGCGTCAGGGAAGGCAGAACGCTGCACCTTCTGAGCGGCGACCGTGATTTCGAGGTTCTGGTAGTTGTTCACTCGGGCCAGATGGTCGTAGAACTTTCCGGTCGAATAGATCGGGTCCATGATCTGCTCGACCGTGCCCCAACCTTGGGAGGGGCGTTGCTGGAACAGGCCGATCGAGTCACGGTCGCCGTAGTCGATATTGCGGATCTTGGACTCTTGGTAGGCGGTGGCGATCGCAATCGAAGTTGCCCGAGGCGGCAAACCGCGTTGGTGGGCCATCGCCGCCATCAGCGACGCCCACTTGGCCTGTTCGAGGTCCACCTCGACGTTGGTGTCGCCTACTTTGGCAACGCAATAGCCGCTGGGAACGAAACCGTCTTCAACGACGTTAAAAATTGCGATGACGACGACGATTGTCGCCGCGACCGACCCGAGAATCCAGCGCATCGTCAGTTCGCGTGCAAATCTGCATTCAGTTCGATACCGGTGCGGCCGCCGCGCGGGCGAGCCTGCAAGGTGCCGGTCTGCGAATCGGTGAGGAACAAGATCTGGTCGACCCCGGACAACTCCTGAGCCTTGACGACCGAACCGTCGGGCATGGTGACCTTCGAGCCGGCGGTGACATAGGTGCCGGCAGCAACCACACAGTCGTTGCCCAGGCTAATGCCGATGCCGGCGTTCGCGCCGATGAGGCAGCCTTCCCCGACGCTGATGACTTCCTTGCCGCCGCCTGAGAGTGTGCCCATGATGGAGGCGCCGCCACCGACGTCCGAACCGTTGCCGACGACCACGCCAGCGGAGATGCGCCCTTCGACCATCGCGTTTCCGAGGGTGCCAGCGTTGAAGTTCACGAAGCCTTCGTGCATAACCGTGGTGCCTTCGGCCAAGTGGGCGCCGAGACGCACGCGGTCGGCGTCGCCGATCCGGATGCCGCTGGGTACGACGTAGTCGGTCATCCGGGGGAACTTATCGATGCTGGTCACTGAGACGGTTAGGCCGGCGGCGCGGGCTCGAGCCCGCACGTCCTCGAAACCTTCTACTGCGCACGGGCCGATCGTCGTCCAAACCACGTTCGTTAGCAGGCCAAAAATTCCGTCGAGGTTCTGGCCGTGTGGCTTGACGAGGCGGTGCGACAGCAGGTGTAGGCGCAGGTACGCGTCGTACGCGTCGGTCGGTGCGGCCGACAGATCGGCGATTTCGGTGAACACAGCGACTGTTTCCACGCCTCGGATTGCGTCTTTTCTCGTGGCGGCGACGATCGCCTCGGGTTCGACGTTGACACTGGGTGACTTGCCCAAGGCTGGGGCCGGGTACCAAACGTCAAGGACCGTACCGTCCTCGGTGATGGTTGCAAGGCCCCATGCGTAGGCGCCGGTGGAACTGGTCTGGGTAGCCGCGTCACTCATGGGCCCAAGGTTATCGAGGACTCACACGCCGCCGGCGAAGCCATGCTGACGCCACGCCTCATACACCGCGATCGAGGCGCAGTTGGCGAGGTTCATTGAGCGCCGTGACGCGAGCATCGGCAGACGCAACTGGTCCGTGATGCGCTCGTCGGTGAGGACATCTTCGGGCAGGCCGGTCGGTTCTGGGCCGAACATGAGCACGTCGCCGGGTTCGTAGGCGACGTCGGTGTAGCGGGTGGTGGCCGCGGTGGTGAAAGCGAACACGCGCGCGGGCAGCAGGGACGCGTACGCCTGTTCGAGGGTTTCGTGGACGGTGACTACCGCGAGGTCGTGATAGTCCAGGCCGGCTCGGCGAAGTTTCGAGTCTTCGAAGTCGAACAGCGGGTCGACGATGTGCAGTTCTGACCCGGTCGCGGCCGCGAGACGGATGGTGTTGCCGGTGTTGCCGGCGATGCGAGGCTCAAAGAACAGGATCCGGAACACGCACACAGCCTAAGGGGTTCGTTGCCTGGCTCAAATATTGAGACGTGCGCCGGTTGACCCGAGAACGTGGCTGACTTGGGTCATGCCAACCAGGCACCCGAGTGAAGTACGGAGGTAATCGTCATGACTGAACAGATCCGACGCCCAGTTTCGCAACTGCGGGCCGGCGACTTGATCGCACTAGCCGACGAAGGGCCCGTCTTCGCGGTGTGTGCCATTTCCGCGCCGTTGGGCACTGGCCGCCGAGTTGAACTCGTCAATGCGCGCACTGGTGCCGACGCCCGAAGCGTTCGACTTAGCCTTCGCGAAGCAGTGATCACGGTGGCCGGCAAAGCCGGCTGGCATGTGGTTACCAACCACGCGAACGGCTCGACCGAAACCGTTATCGCGGCGTCCGGTTTCGCGATTCCGGTCGATGGGCCGTGGACGCTGGCAACGTGGCCAGCCGAGATCGACTCGATAGGTCGTCCCGGTTGGGAACAGTTGCGTCGAGGCTTGCAGGCGCCGGCGGCGAAAGCAGCCTGACTCGGCGGGTCGCATTGGCCATGGCGTAGGAAACGGCCGCCGGTCAACCAAAACGGTGGGCCCAACCAGCAGCTGCTGGTTGGGCCCACCGTCAATTGGTGCCTGGGCCTCAGGCGAGGTCGAACCGATCTAGGTCCATGACCTTTGACCAAGCCGCAACGAAGTCGTTGACGAACTTCACCTTGGCGTCGTCGCTGGCGTAAACCTCGGCAACGGCACGCAGTTCGGAGTTCGAACCGAACACCAAATCCGCCCGCGAACCGGACCAACGGCCATCGAGCGAGACGAACTTCGTCGAATCCGCATCGGCCGACTTCCATTGGGTGTCGTTGTCGAGCAGGTTGACGAAGTAGTCGTTGTTCAGCACGCCGGGCGTCTCGGTCAAGACACCTAGGTCAGAACCGTCATAGTTCGCGCCAAGAACTCGCAGACCGCCAACGAGCACGGTCATTTCCGGCGCCGACACGGTCAACAAGTTGGCCTTGTCGAGCAGGTTGTACTCAGCAGGAGTCTTGCTCGCGCCGGCATAGTTTCGGAAGCCGTCGTGGCGCGGTTCGAGCCAGCTGACCGAATCCACATCGGTCTGCTCGGCCGACGCGTCAACGCGACCAACGGTCACCGGCACGGTCACCTCGACGCCACCGTCAGCAGCAGCCTTCTCAACCGCGGCCGCACCAGCGATCACGATCAAGTCCGCGATCGAAACCGACTTTTCGTATCCGTCAGCGATTTCGGTCAGGTTCGACAGTACCTTGGCCAACTGCGTCGGATTGTTGACTTCCCAGTCCTTCTGCGGAGCCAACCGGATCCGCGCACCGTTGACGCCGCCGCGCTTGTCGCTGCCACGGAAGGTCGAAGCGGCCGCCCAAGCGGTCGAAACCAGTTCGGCAACGCTCAAGCCAGACTCCAGTACCTTCGCCTTGAGTGCGGCCACGTCAGCATCGCTGAGCGCCTCGCCCTCGGCGGCCGGCAACGGGTCCTGCCAGATGAGCGGCTCGGCCGGAACTTCGGGGCCGAGGTAGCGCGAAACCGGACCAAGGTCACGGTGAGTCAACTTGAACCATGCCCGCGCAAACGCATCGGCAAACGCGTCCAGATCGTTCTTGAACCGCATCGAAATCTCGCGGTAGATCGGGTCCTCGCGAAGCGCGATGTCCGAGGTGAGCATGCGCGGTTCGCGCCGGCCCGTGCCGAACGCTTCGGGGACCATATCTTCGCCGCCGCCGTTGATCGGACGCCACTGGACGGCACCAGCAGGGGACTCGAACTTCTCCCACTCGTAGGCGAACAGGATGTGGAAGAACTCGTTGTCCCAGCGGGTCGGGTGGTATGTCCAAGTCACTTCGAGACCAGAACCGATCGCGTCCTCGGCCTTGCCGCTGCCGAAGCTGGACTTCCAGCCAAGACCCATCTGTTCCATCGGGGCGGCTTCGGGCTCTGGGCCGACCAGGGCCGCGTCGCCAGCGCCGTGGGTCTTG
>JAKPAQ010000158.1 GCA_029779385.1 Actinomycetes bacterium
GGGCGTGTAATGACCGGCCGGCCCATCCTTTGCGGGTCCAGAGGCCTTCTTCAGCGCTGAGGCCGGTGTCGTAGTTCGCCGGTGTCGAGGTGGATGACGGTGAAACTAGGACGGATCCCGTCCACGACATCGTCGCGGAACTCCTTGGGGTACGGCTTCGGCATGACGGACATCCTTCCAAGCGAGGACGAATCCTCACAGGTCAGGTCAAGGTGTCAACCAAAGTCGGGGCAGTCCCCTGTCAGGGCCGCCAGGCGTCTCAAAGATCCTCCCGAATCCCTAGGCGGGTCGCTTGGCATAGGTCGATGCGACCGAAAACCTGTGGACGAGTGTTGTTTCTATAATTCTGTTCAGTTATTCTGAACATAGTCTTATTCTGAATAGAGGCAGAATGTATAGCGACACGATCATCAGGGAGATGTTTGAACATTGGGGCATTGCGGTTAGCACTTCGCGGCCCCTTGAGTTCAAGGTGAGTTTGGCTTCGGCAAACCTAGCCTTAGCGCACGGTGATTCTCGAGCGGAGTTCGAGGTGATCATGGGCGAGGTTGTTAGGCCTGAAGACGAGGCGAACCTGCACAGAGTCCACCCGAACTTGAGGGATCTCCCGACTATGGTTTGGGCCGACTATGTTCATCCGCGAACGGCCACTGCTTTCCGCAATGCAGACGTGCAATACGTAGACAAAGCAGGGAACGCCTCCGTTCATTTTGGAGCCGTCTACATCGATGTCCAAGGAAAACCAAGACCGGATTCTGTTTCGAAAGGTTCGAGAGTTACCGGTGGACTCTTTGCTGCTAAGAAAGCACAAGTGATTTTTGCGCTACTGGCGTGGCCTGAATTGGTCCACCGATCAATGCGTGAAATTGCTGAAGCTGCGGGGGTTTCGCCGGCTCTGGTTCACGACACTCTGGCACTTATGCGTATTTCGGGATACGACGATCATGAAGGCAACCTGCAGGCCTCGAAACTGTTGGACCATTGGGCAGCAGCCTATGCAACCACGTTGGGGCCACAACTGGAGATTCAGCGATACGTAGGTGACATTGCCAGTCTTGAGGACATCTCCTTGAGCGGCCAAATTTTAGTTGGCGGCGAAACCGCCGTACCTGACTTGCTCAAGCCCACAACCGGAACCCTCTACGTGGCTGCGTTTGACCACGCGATTGCAGTCAGGCGCCGATGGAGGACAGACGGTGATTGGAACATCTTCGTGCGCAGGAAGTTCTGGCGAGAGCCACAAGGTCTTGGATCGCCGGCTTATGTGGGAAATCGAGTGCCTTGGCCGCTCGTATATGCCGACTTGTTGAGTTCAGGTGACCCTCGGTTGCGTGAGGTTGCTGAGCAATTGAAATCCGAGCATGTTGAGACTTCCTAAGCGCGAACACGTGGTGCTTGATCCGGTTCGAAGCGTGGTGCGCGAGATCGTCCACGCCGTTCCAGGATTTCCAGTGGACTCGATCATGCTGGTTGGTGCACATTGCCGTGACATTCTCCATTTGTCGCTCGGAAACACCGATGTGTTGCGCGCTACGCACGACCTTGATTTGGCGCTATCGCTCAGCGACTGGCGCATGCACGAGGAATTGACTGAGGTATTTCCGCGCTCTGGGTCTACTCAAATTCGATATCTGATAGGTGGGACTCCCGTCGACCTAGTTCCATTCGGGAAAGTGGAAACTGGCACTGGAATCGCGTATCCACCATCGCGAACCGACTTTGTTGGGTCCGGTCCAGTGGGGGTATGGGCACTTCAACAAGCGTTTGAAGACTCGCTGCCGCTAGCACTCGAATCGGAAACAGTGATTCGGATCCCTACGGTGCACGGATATTCCGCTGCGAAGTTGGGGGCGTGGGTGGACCGGGCCGCGCTGTTTGAATTCAAGGATGCAAGCGACTTGGGTACCGCGATGCGGTGGTACGCCAACTCATTGAATATCGAGGATCGACTTTATGGCGACGATCAAGGAGTCCTGCTAGCCGAAAATCTGGATGTTGCTCTGGGGAGTGCCCGTCTGCTCGCGATCGACATCCGAGGGCTAGTGGGCGGCGATATGTTGCGTGGAATCCGCAGTCGATGGGGAGACTACCTACCCAAGTTCATCTCTCACATGTCCTCAAACAATCATCATCCGATGGACACTGAAAGGTGCCACGAGATCGCCAATGCGTTTGATCGGGGATTATGGGCTGAGGCGCCCTCGCGCTAGGCCGTCGCGTTCGCCGCAAGGTGCTCGTCGACGGCCGGCCAAGTCAACTCGCGAGCACGCGATGACGCGATCAGGCCCAGGTGGCTGAAGCCGGCCACTTCGACGAACTTCACGTCGGCGTTTCGGTAGGCGTCGACGCCCGCTTCAACCGACGCCGCATTCGCTAGGACGTCGGTGGTGCTGCCGATCAGCAACGTCGGCACCTCGAGTCGGTCCATGTCGATCTTCAGGTCGTCGGTCAGGTGCACGGTCCCGTTTGCCAGATCCCGGTGGACCACGATTCGACCGATTGCCTGGTTGAAGAACCGTCCCGGGTAGCCGGGCATTTCGTCGATGAATCGGTCGACCGCAGAAATCTTCGCCAGCACCTCGGGGCGGTGCAGGTTCCTGGCGAGTGCCCACGGCTTAGTCAGTTCACGAACCGGGGCCAACCAGCGATAACCCAGCCGCGTCACCGGCGCGGTCGTACCGCCGACAAGACGAGTCGCCAAGAAAATTGGCGCGAGCCCGACCGCTTCGTGCGCGATGAAGAACGGCAAAAAGGTGAAGTTGAGCCGATAGTCAGTCGGCGTGCCGATCGCGGTGATCGACGCGATCGGCAACTCTGGCAGGTGCGCCCCCAGCAGCAGCGACATCGTCCCGCCGTGCGACCAGCCGACAAGATGAACTGGCTTGCCGTGCTCGGCCGAAATCCGGCGAACCGCTTCAGGCAAAATGCCGTCAACCCAATGCTCAAAACCCATCGACCGGTCGGCAAACGTCATCTCGCCGTAGTCGATCGTGTACGTCGGTCGGTGCTCCTCGGTCGCCAAATGCGCCGCCATGCTCTGGCCCGGCCGCAAGTCCCAACAGGAAACTGGCACCGCCAGCGGGGTAACCAACAAGACGGGGTTGCCGGTTTGCTCCGTCGTCGGCGCGATTCGTTCCACACGCGCATGTGGCTTGTCGTAGAGCAGCACCGATTCGGTGAGGTGATCGGTATCAAAACCCAACCCGAAGGGCGAGAGCGCCCAAGCGTTTCGCGCCGAGTCGAGCAGCGAGGATTGATTCACGACAATTCCTACCCAGTTCGTCCGTCGGCGAAAACAGCAGCCGATTTGTTTAAGCGTAGTACGCACCAACACCTAACGTCGGCCTTTCGATATGACTCGAACTCGCCACGAGAACAACTGGAATCGCAGCCACAACAAATCCGCGCAATAGGATGAACTGTGCGACGTTTCCCGAACTGGATCTACGGCCAAGGTGCCGACCCGGACTATCGGTTCAGCCTCGCCAACGAGCGAACCTTCCTGGCGTGGATTCGTACCGCGCTGGCCTTTCTCGCCGGCGGGGTCGCTCTGGAGTTTGTGGACCTGGGGCTGTCGGCCGGCCAAGAGCGACTCTTAGCGGTTCTGTTGCTGGCTGCGAGCGTGCTTTGCGCCGCTACCGGCTGGATCCGCTGGGCCAGAACTGAACGCGCGATGCGGCTCAACGAGCCGTTGCCGCCGCTGGGGTTTGGCTTAGTTCTCGTTGTCGGGCTACTAGTAGTGGCAACCACCGCTCTGATTGTTGCCAAGTGAACACGCCAAGCGCCGACCCCCAAGATATTGGCTTGGCGCGGCAGCGCACTTGGCTGGGTTGGCAGCGAACGGCGCTATCGCTGATTGCGGCGAACGTGGCCGTCTGGCGGCTCAACTATCAATCCCATGACGCTCTCAGTCTCGCCCCGTTGCTGTTGTCGATGGTGATGGCACTTGGCGTCGTCTTGTTCGAACGCCGTAGAGAGCCAGGGCTGCGTGACGGACTGATCCCCACGTTGATTGCGCTCTCGACCGCGTTGCTGGCGCTGAGTGCCGCCCTGTCGGCTCGCGCCTGAAAGGAACTTAGGCGCCGGCCTCTGGTCGCCAGTGCGAATCCGATGTTTACTTGGTTGATGGCAGACCAAATGCGCAGCGAGGTCGCCGACTCGTGGCACCGCTCGGTGGCTGCCGGAGTTGAACGAGAAGACATCGGCGCTCCGATCACCCTCGATGATTCGGCTCTGCGCGACCACCGAGCCGCACACCCGTTGTCGCGAGTTTTTCCACTGCTCGACGACGTGCTCGGCCAAGCCGCTCGTGACTGCAACGCGCTGATGGCCGTCTCGGACGAGGCCGGCCAACTGCTTTGGGTTTGCGGCACGCCACAGACGCTGCGCAAAGCCGACCGAATGGGTTTTGTCGAAGGCAGCAACTGGGATGAAGGGTTCGCGGGGACGAGTGCGCCGGGACTGGCGCTACGCCTGGACAAGCCGGTCAGCATCGTGCGCGCCGAACATTTCCGCCAGTCGGTGAAGGACTGGAGTTGCGCCGCCATCCCCATCCACGACCCGGCCACCTCGCGACTGCTTGGTGTCCTAGATATCACCGGCGGAGACGAAATCGTCGTCCCACAGACACTCGCTTTGGTGCGGGCGGTGGCCCGTTTGGCCGAAGCGGAACTGGCCCGCGAACTGCCGTCGGAGGCACCCGCCGCCACCGGTGTCGGGGTCAAACTCGGTGTCGAGTCGCTGGGCCGGCACGAGTCGCTGATCTCGCTTTCGGACGGCCGCGGCCGCAACGCCAAGTTCCGACTTTCGCCCAGACACAGCGAGATCGTTCTGCTGTTGGCGTCGGCGCCGCGCGGGCTTTCTGGTGACGAACTGATGGTGTTGCTTTATGAGGAAGACCCGGCGGCCGCGACCTTGCGCGCCGAACTAAAACGGTTGCGCCATTTCCTTGGCGAAGACTTGTTGGCTTCGCGCCCGTATCGGCTCGAAGCGAACATCAGCGGCGACTGGCTTGAGGTCGAGGGGCGACTCGCCGCCGGCGACCTGCGCGGCGCGATGCGGCTTTACCGCGGACCGTTGCTGCCGCGTTCGACCGGGCCGGGCATCGTGCGACTGCGCGACGGCCTGCACGAGTCGATGCGCGCGGCGTTACTCAGCAGCAAAGAACCCGACCTGATGTCGACATGGACGCGCTCGGCCTGGGGGCAGGACGACTACGAGATGTGGTTGGCCCAACGCGAAACTGCGGCGGCAAGTTCGCCGCTGCTGTCGCTGATCAACGGTCAACTCGCGCGGTTGGACCGCGACTTCGGCTGATGCCACCTAGTTGCAACGTTTGAGTTCCTAACGTGTGTGATGGGCGTCACATTCTGACGCGAATGGCCACACCATCACGTTCAAGGAGCACCAACATGACTGTTTATTCACCTCCCGGTTCGGCAGATTCGCCGATCGAGGTAAAGAGCCGCTACGGCCACTTCATCGGGGGCGACTGGGTAGAGCCGGTCAAGGGCAACTACTTCGAGAACGTGTCGCCGGTAAACGGCAAGGCATTCACCGAGATCGCCCGCGGCACCGCCGAAGACATCGAAGCCGCACTCGACGCGGCCCACGCCGCCGCACCCGCCTGGGGCAAAACCTCGCCGGCCGAACGAGCCAACATTCTCAACAAGATCGCCGACCGGATGGAAGCGAACCTCACCGATATCGCCGTAGCCGAAACCTGGGACAACGGCAAAGCGGTCCGAGAAACCCTCAACGCCGACTTGCCGCTCGCGATCGACCACTTCCGCTACTTCGCCGGCTGTATCCGGGCTCAAGAAGGTGGCATCTCAGAGATTGACGGCGAAACCTACGCCTACCACTTCCACGAGCCGCTCGGTGTCGTCGGCCAGATCATCCCGTGGAACTTCCCGATCCTGATGGCCGTGTGGAAGCTCGCGCCAGCCCTTGCGGCCGGCAACGCGGTCGTGCTCAAGCCGGCCGAGCAGACGCCGTGGTCGATCCTGAAGTTGTTCGAAATCATTGGCGACCTGCTGCCAGCAGGCGTCGTCAACATCGTCAACGGTTTCGGCGTCGAGGCCGGCAAGCCGCTCGCGTCCAACCCGCGGATCTCCAAGATCGCCTTCACCGGTGAAACCACAACCGGCCGGTTGATCATGCAGTATGCCAGCGAGAACATCATCCCGGTCACGCTTGAACTCGGCGGCAAGAGCCCGAACATCTTCTTCGACTCGGTAGCCGCCGAGCGCGACGCGTTCTACGACAAGGCGCTCGAAGGCTTCACCATGTTCGCGCTCAACCAAGGTGAAGTCTGCACCTGCCCGAGCCGCGCCCTAGTTCAGCGCAGCATGTACGACCAGTTCGTGCCCGACGCGATCGAACGAGTCAAGGCGATCAAGCAGGGCAACCCGCTCGACGACACCACCATGATGGGCGCGCAGGCATCCAACGACCAGTTCGAGAAGATCTTGTCCTACCTCGACATCGGCAAGGCTGAAGGCGCCAAGGTGCTCACCGGCGGCGACAAGCTCGAACTCGACGGCGATCTGGCCGGCGGCTACTACATCCAGCCCACGGTCTTCGAGGGAAACAACTCGATGCGGATCTTCCAAGAGGAGATTTTCGGCCCGGTCGTTTCGCTGACCTCGTTCGATGACGAAGCCGACGCGATGAAGATCGCCAACGACACGTTGTATGGCCTCGGCTCGGGCGTATGGACCCGCGACGGCTCCCAGGCGTTCCGGTCGGGACGCACCATCGAAGCCGGCCGAGTCTGGACGAACTGCTACCACCAATACCCCGCACACGCGGCGTTCGGCGGCTACAAGCAGTCCGGGATCGGGCGCGAGAACCACAAGATGATGCTCGATCACTACCAGCAGACGAAGAACCTGTTGGTCTCCTACAGCCCGGACAAGCTCGGCTTCTTCTGATGGACGAGTCGACGGTTGAACGGGTGGCCGTCACCGAGGAGGCGGCGGAGTTGATCCGCCGCCTCACCGGCATGCACGGACCGGTGATGTTCCACCAGTCCGGCGGCTGCTGTGACGGCAGTGCCCCGATGTGTTACCCCGATGGCGAGTTTCGAACCGGGGACTCAGATGTCCACCTCGGCGACCTCGATGTCGGCTTGGATCGGGCGGTTCCGGTCTGGATGTCCAAGGCCCAGTTCGAGTACTGGAAGCACACGCACCTGACGATCGACGTGGTGAAAGGCCGCGGCGCCGGGTTCTCGCTTGAAGCGCCAGAGGGGGTGCGATTCTTGACCCGGTCGCGACTGATGGAGGAATGAGTCGCCGTTCACCGGCGCAGGCGCC
Organism: Actinomycetes bacterium; assembly: GCA_029779385.1. The sequence continues at coordinate 7,320 of JAKPAQ010000158.1, forward strand.
GCCGAATGAGCAACACCACGCCGAACGCCAGCACGATCGGCAGCAGCCACGGCGTGATCATGCCCGCAAACGTCACCACCGAGTTCGTCGCCGCGACCAATGCATT
>JAKPAQ010000451.1 GCA_029779385.1 Actinomycetes bacterium
CAAAACTCGCTGACCTTCCCCTCGCGCCGCGCCTTGTCCCACGCCGCCTGGATCGTTGCCAACGCCACCGTGTGGTCTCGACAATCCCGGTCACAATCAGGCCGATGAACCGCAGGCATACAAGACAACCAAGTCTCAACCGCACCAGGGTCAGCAGCAGGGTCAGCCGACCACTCAAAAAACGCGGTACCCGACGTCGCACCCTCCGCGACCAACGCCCGCCCCGCCTGCACCTTCGCCCACAAATACGGCGAACTATCGGCCCAACCAACCGTCGACACGATCGCCAACTGGCTATTCGCCCGCGTCATCATCGCCGGTTCAAACGCGAGCTCGAGCCGCGAATCAACCTGCGCAAACGCCTCATCTATATAGGCCTCATCGAGCACGTCACCATGCCCGGCCCGCTCAGTGTTCGACTCCACGCCGAACCGCGACTGGTTCACGAACCGCAAATGCTCATCGCCAGACGTGAAGTTCGGCTTCACCCTCGACGCGAACTTCGTCGAACCCTGCACCTTGCTGCAGTAATCCTCGCGCCACTTTTTGCGGGCCTTCTGATGAGACTGCGCCGTATACACAACCTGCTGACGTGGCCCAAAAAACGAGGACGCCGTACACCTGTGCGTAGCCTTCGCCAAAATCAAAGTGGACTTACCTTGCTGGCGCGGCACAACTAAGATCCACTCGTCGTAAACCAGCCGACCCGTGTCAGGGTCGAGCTCCAAAACCACGTCAGCCACATACTGCTGATGTGGCATCAACGGTGTACCCAACAACGCGGCAGTCAACCCGACCGCCGTACCCAACGTCGGGCGACTAAGAGTCCTCGGTGTCGCGAACCTCGGCGGACACGTCCGATCCCACAGTTGGGGCGGAGAGCAAACTGTCGAGCTCGTCATCGTCACCAACCTTCATCCGCGCCAAGTCATCCAAGGTGGCCCGCAACTCACGATTCACCGCAGCCTCCTGCATCCCAGCGCCACGATCCAAAGACACCGCCAACGCCAGGGCCATAGCCGAGAGCGCCTCACCCATCGGATGCGAAGTCATCAACGCAGCCAAGTCAGCGTGCACCCGCTGCTCGATTGGCCCCATCTCGGACACGACGCCATCACGCGCACCAGTCGGCCCCAAACCCGAAGCCGGTTGCCCCAGCCGCGCACGCTTGCCGCACGTATCCGAGCAGTACCGCGAATTCTTGCGCACGGCCTCATAGGCGACGCCACACAAATCACATTGACGGGTCACTTTTCCTCCATGACCAAAACCGGAACCTGAGGGAACTCTCGCGAAAAAAAGTAGAGT
>JAKPAQ010000498.1 GCA_029779385.1 Actinomycetes bacterium
CCCACTTCGCCAGGTTGCAGCGCCGCAGCGATGAGCTCGGCAACTTCGGTGAACTCCTTGGCGCCGAAGCCACGCGTTGCGAGGGCGGGCGTGGCGACGCGACGTCCGGAGGTGACCATCGGCGGGCGCGGGTCGTTCGGGACCGCGGTGCGGTTGACGGTGATGCCGACGTCGTGGAGACGATCCTCGGCCTGCTGGCCGTCGAGTTCGGAGTTGCGCAGGTCGACCAGCACGAGGTGCACGTCGGATCCGCCGCTGAGCACCTGAATCCCGGCGGCCTTCGCGTCGTCGGCCAGTAGGCGGTCGGCGAGAATCTTGGCGCCTTCGATCGTGCGCTGCTGGCGCTCGGCGAATTCTGGCTCGAGTGCCATCTTGAACGCCACGGCCTTCGCGGCGATGACGTGCTCGAGCGGTCCGCCCTGCTGACCGGGGAACACGGCCGAACGAACCTTCTTGGCTACCTCTTCGTCGTTGGTCAAGATGGCGCCGCCGCGCGGACCGCCAAGCGTCTTGTGCGTCGTGGTGGTGACGATGTGCGCATACGGCAGCGGGTTCGGGTGCAGGCCAGCGGCAACGAGACCGGCGAAGTGGGCCATATCCACCCAAAGCTTCGCGCCTACTTCGTCAGCGATCGCGCGGAACGCAGCGAAGTCGAGTTGACGCGGGTAGGCCGACCAGCCGGCGATGATGACCTTCGGCTGGTGCTCAATCGCGAGCGCGCGAACCTCGTCCATGTTGACCAGGCCGGTCTCGGGGACGACGTGGTAGGCGATCGGGTTGTAGAGCCGGCCGGAGAAGTTGAGTTTCATGCCATGGGTCAGGTGGCCGCCGTTGGCCAGATCCAGACCCAAGATGGTGTCGCCAGCGGTAGCGATCGCGTGCAGCGCCGCAGCGTTCGCGGTGGCGCCCGAGTGCGGCTGGACGTTGACGTATTCGGCGGCGAAAAGCAGCTTGAGCCGGTCGATGGCCAACTGCTCAACCTGATCGACGAACTCGCAGCCGCCGTAGTATCGCTTGCCCGGATAACCCTCGGCGTACTTGTTCGTCAACACGCTGCCCTGGGCTTCAAGGGCGGCCACCGGAGCGAAATTCTCCGAGGCGATCATCTCGAGGGTGGTCTGCTGGCGGACCAGCTCGGCATCAAGTAGCGAGGCAATCTCGGGGTCGAACTCGGCGAGGTGCTGGTCGTGGCTCATACCCCTAGGTTATCGCCCCGGTTTCTACTGCAATCGCCCCCTTGTCAGCGGCTGCTTCTGTCAAGCCCAACCGCGTTCGCTGGTGCCTTCTTGCCCCCAGAGATTTCGGCTCAACAAGTGACCTTGATCGTTTTGTAGTCTGGAGGAGGGAGGCTGCGCCGGCTTCAACCTTTTGGTGAAGTTGCTGTGAGGAACTACAAGGAGAAACCAATGAGCACAAACCGCATCGTTGTCGGACTCGACGATTCACCAGCTGGCCGGGCGGCGTTGGTTTGGGCCGCAGCCGAAGCCGAGTTGCGCGGCGCCGAACTGAAAATCTTCCATGTTTGGCAGATCGATATGTCGATCGCGATGGCCGCCACCGAAGTCCCGTGGAAGATCTACGAGGACGACGCCCGCACGAGCGCAGCGACCCTGCTGGAAGAGACGATCGGCGCGGTCGACGCGGCCGGCAATCCGCGAGCCGTAGAGGTCGTCCAGGGCGCACCGGGTCCGGTCCTCGTTGAGGCTTCGCGCGACGCTGATCTGTTGGTCGTCGGCACTCAGGTTCACACCGGGATCAGCCGGGTGTTGTTCGGTTCGGTGAGCCATTACTGCTTGACACATGCCGCGAGTGCTGTGGTCGCAGTGCCGGCGATTGCCTGACGCAGCCGCGACCAAGTTCGCGATTTTTGGAACTATTTTGCGGGCAATGTCGCCTGCGGGCTGACGTTTGACTACCGGGGGGTAAGAATGGGACACACAGTCTGACAATCAGGAGTTGGTTTCTCGTGAAGAAGTTTTTGTTGCTCGTCGTCGCAGCTATCGGTGTTGGCGCGTTCGTGCGCGCCAAGATGAACTCAAGTCCGGCTGTGCCCACTCAGCCCGCACCGCAGCCGTGGCGACCCGAACCGGTTCAGCCGGTTTCTACCCAGGCTGCTCCTGATGCGGTGGTCGTTCCGTTGAACCCCGAGCCGGTCGCTGAGGCGCCGGCTGAGACTGTCGTCGAAGAGGTACCCGAGACTGTCGTCGAGGAGGCGCCGGCTGAGGAGACACCCGTCGAGGCAGCACCCGTCGAAGACTTGGTCGCCGAGACTTCGCCCGTCGAAGAGATTCTTGCTGTGGCCGAACCGCCGCTAGTTTCTGAGTTTGCAGAGGCAGAAGCCCAGACCGGTGCTGTTGAGGCAGAAGCCGATGCCGAGGTCCTGACCGCGGCAGATTTCGCTTCGGAAATCACGCCCGCGGGCCCGAGGAAGAATCGGCGCGGCCACCGCCCGGCTGGTAGCCCCACCCCGCCACCAGCAAACTGAGGTAGTCACCTAACGCGCAGGCTCGAGATTTTCTTGAGTCTGCGCGTTAGGCATTTATTTGGGTCTTTCAAGTTGATGCGCCGAGCGATCTACTCGTCTCGCGAAAGCTTCTTCGTCCGTCGGTAGAGCGCGGTGAAGTTTCGGAACTGGCGATCGTGAAGTGCCGTCTGGGTCGGGTTAGGGCGGTAGACCGCATCGATTTCGACGACAGAACTGACGTCGCTCCAGGTGATTTCTCCGGCACCGACCGCGGCGATCAGCGCGGCTCCGCGAGCGTTCGCCAGCACCGGATCCTTCGCCTGCTTGATGTCACAACCCAGGACATCGGCCAAGGTTTGGCACCACAACGCCGAGCGGGCCCCGCCGCCAACGAAAGTCAGTTCGCTGAACCCGTTGGGGCGTTCCTTTCGGGTGAAGCGTTCGACGGTCTCCTTCATCCACCGCGCGTTCAGCGCGATGCCTTCAAACACCGCCCGAGCCAAGTCGGCGCGGGTCGTGCTGAGCGAGACGTGATGCCAGCCGCCGCGAACGAACGGGTCGTCGATCGGGGTTCGTTCGCCGTTGAGCCACGGCGTGAACAGCACGCCGTTTGCCCCCGCCGGAGCACTTGCCGCAAGCGCGTTCAACCGCTCCAGGGCGTCGTCGGGCCGCGGCCGGTCCTCCAGCATTCCGTCTTGGGCGTAGACGACGTTGTCGATCAGCCACTCGATCGCCTTTCCGGCCACTTCCTGAACCGTGGCGATCCAGTAGCGGTTGGGCACGACGGCCGGCAGCGACGCGACGCCGTGCAGCACGTCGGTGCGCTTGTAGGGCACGTGCGCGGTCAGCCAGGCAGACGTGCCGATGTACAGGTGACCGGCGTAGTCCTCGACGGCGCCGGCGCCGACCGCCGCCGAAGTCGTGTCGCCGGTGCCGGTCACCACTTGCACGTCGGTAGACAGACCCAACTCGGCGGCCACTTCCGGCAGAAGCGTGCCAACGACGCTGCCGGGCGGAACCAGCTCGGGGAGTTTGGCGAGGTCCAGTCCTGATCGCTTCACCAACCCCGGATCCCACCGGACGGCGCCGGGGTCGCGGTTGTCGGTCGCCCACCGCAAGGTGGACGTGTCGTAGGCGGCGACTGCTCGGCCGCTGACTTTCATCGTCAAATATTCGGGAACGTCCAACAGGTAGGCCGTCTTGGCGTAGACCTCGGGCAGGTCGTGGCGCAGGAACTGGGCTTGGCCGACTGGGTCTTTGCCGCTGCGCGACGGGACCCCGCCAGAGAGTTTGATCCATTCGCGCAGGGCGCGGGCGTTGTAGCCGGTGCTCGGCACGGTCACGCCGCCGCCGGTGAGTTTCTCGGCGTATTCGACGCCGCGCGCGTCCATCCAGATGAGCGCGTTGTGCACGTGGTTGCCGTTCGCGTCCACCGGCACGAGGCCGCCCCACTGGCTGCTCATGCAGATCGCGGTGACCTGCTCGGCGGCGGCCGGGTTCCGGTCGACGAGGCGGCGAGTGGACGCGACGATCGCGGCCCACCACTCGTTGGGGTCCTGTTCGGCGCCGCCTTTGGGTAGCAGCGTCAGGCCGACCTTCTCGGTGTCGTGATCGACTACTTCACCGGTGGTGGTCACCAGCGCGACCTTCGGTCCGCTGGTGCCCA